>DATCKK010000444.1:0-2670 GCA_036562325.1 Cytophagaceae bacterium
TTGCCTGTGTACTTGATAATGGAGTTGGAAGAGTATATGTGGATGGACAATTGGTTTCTGAAGGCTATCTGGCGATACCTAACTGGATCGTCAGAAATAATAACTATATCGGTAAGAGCAACAATGGGGCAGCTCCACCAGTTTATGCTGATTTGGATGAGATAAGAATTTATTCGGTTGCCAGAACTCAGGCAGAGATACAGTCAACCATGGAACAGGAAGTTCCTTTGAATACGAACGGATTGTTTGCTTACTGGAAGATTGATGAAGGTTCCGGGAATACGTTGATTGATTTTAAATCAGGAATGAATGCAACTTTGGTGAATAATCCTGCATGGAAAAAAGTATCGGCTCCTTTAAATGTTACTTATGAGTGGGCGCCTTCTGCAGGCTTGTCATCTGTCACAGGGCGAACTGTTCAGGCTACTGTTACTTCAGTAGTTTCTTATAGCGTTACCGCGACTAATCTTTCCGGTTGTCAATATTCTGATACGATTGTAGTAACCAATGCAATTCCTGGTGATACCAGCCTGTTCGGTGTTAATGAGTGGCTGGCTTTTGCTTTTGATGGTACCACCTTTACTGATTACCGGGGATATTATAAAGAAGGAAGCTTAAGTTTTGATAGCAGGGATTCATTTGGTTCTTATTCAAGTCCTGCAGATGCCGCTTCCTATAAAGGTTGTGCCATAGGTTATGATAATTATGGCGTACGTTACAAAAGGACAAACTTTAATGATACTATCTATCAAATAGATATTAGTTATGATGATGAAGTATTTGTATACATAGATGGTGTATTAGTTTTTACCGAGGCATTACCGGGAAGTTCAAAAGTAAATGTGTGGACAGGAAGATTAACTCCAGCTTCCAAAGTGGAGTTAAGATTGGTAGGAAAGGAGCTGGAAACGTATTTGGATGTAGATATCTATCCGGTAGTACGACCAGGGTTAACTGCTGGTATAGTGGCTACTGACAGTAAAGTGTGTTTGGGGAATGAACCGGATGTGTTTTCAAGTGTTTCAAGTGCAGTAGGATGTAGTCAATTGGTGTACCAGTGGCAGGAATCCTTGGATAGCCTCACATGGGCAGATATAGTAAATGCCAACGAGGAAACCTATGACCCTCCGGTTAAGGCTTCTACTTATTATTATCGAAGAGTAGCTACCGATGCCTGTGGTTCGATAAGTTATTCCAATGTAGTTAAGGTAGAAGTGTTACCGCTTCCTTCTGCCCCGGTAACCAGCACCGGATATTCTTGTGGTCCGGGAAGCGTAACATTAAAAGCATCAGGTTTGGGTAATTTGTATCGTTGGTATGATGCTCCGGTAAGTGGTACATTACTTCATAGTTCAATGGATTCGGTATATGTAACCAATATCAGTACCAATACCATTTTTTATGTTGAAATAGTAGATGATAATGGTTGTGTAAGTCCCCGTTCATTTATAGAGGCTCAGATAGTTGATATGATAAAACCGGAAGTTGCAGATCAGGTGTTGTGTAATTCCGGTTCGGTAATATTGAGCCCGACAGGTTCACCGGGGACCTATGTCTGGTACGAAGAAGGTAGTGTAATTCCATTGGATACGTCGCTAACATTTACCACCCCTGTTTTGAATGAAACCACTAAATATGAGTTGACTGCTTTGGACATGGTAAGTGGTTGCGAGAGTAGTAAAACGACGGTTACTGTAACGGTTGATTTGTTGTCTGATGCTGGTATTATCTCATCTGCCGATACGATATGTACGAACTCCATCGGAGTGCTTACATTGTATGGTTATACAGGGAATATAGTTCATTGGGAAAAATCCTATGACGATTTTACCACGATTAATGCTGTTTTAGATACTACTTCTGATGTTATTAATGCCGATGATGATGTTAGAGTTTGGTATCGTGCAAGTGTGAAAAATGGAGTTTGTCCTGCCGTTTATTCTGCTTCTGCTAAAATTGAAGTGAAACAAGGCTCGGTAGGAGGTATTGCTAAAGTAATCGATACTATAGAAGGAGATGCTAATTCAGGTACTGTTCAGTTGATTGGCTATCAGGGGGTAATTCAGCACTGGGAGTTATCCGATTCTCCAGACTTTTCAACTTTTGAACACTATATTCCTGAAGGAGATACTTTGCAGTTCAGAGACCTTTTGACTACCACCTATTTCCGTGCATTGGTTAAACTGGGAGACTGTCCTGTTGATACTTCTGAAATTTTAGAAGTCTTTATTGAAAAACAGGTGCTTGTGATCTATCAGGCATTCTCACCTGATGGGGATGGAGTAAACGATCAATGGATTATTGAAGGAATAGAAACCTACCCGGATTGTGAGGTTACGATTTTTAACAGGTGGGGGGATATCGTTTACCAGCAATCGGGTTATAATAATCGTGAAAAAGTTTGGGATGGTAAGTCCAACAGACAAACTATAGGCTCAAACGAACTTCCGGAAGGTACTTATTTTTATAAAATTCAGATTCAGGGAAAGGAATTTGCCGGATATGTTGTTTTAAAAAGAAAACATTAAGCATTAATGGTGCAATTGATTAAAAGGTAGATATACAAAAAATATTAAAATTGTTGCGTGGGTTACCCTTTTTAGTATATCTTTGAAACTTCTTATAATTTCTGCGCACGTGGTGAAACTGGTAGACACGCCATCTTGAGGG
>DATCKK010000447.1:0-5920 GCA_036562325.1 Cytophagaceae bacterium
TTTTGCAACTGCTTTATATTGTCAGGGTTCCAATGCCATTATAGATTCCAATCAATTTGTAAATAACCTGTTGGGAGTAGTGGTAGATGCCAGTGGCCCTGCTGTAAGTCAGACAATCAGCAATAATTATTTTTCCGGAGGCCACTCTGCTGTATTAAGCCAGAATGGTTCCTTGATTATTAGGAAAAATACGATTGGAAGTAAAAAAGACGGATCGGATGCAATCATCGAAGGATTTGGTATAGCAGTTGAAAATTGTGCAAGCCTTCAGATGACAGAGAACATTATAAGAAATATCAATACGACAACCAATCCAATTGTACCTGCAAAGTATAATGGTGTCCCACTTTATGTTAAAAATGCGGCAGGCGTTGTTGCTTCTAATACGATAGCAGGCCAGGGAACTACTGCTCAAAATGCTACTTTGGTCAAAGTGGGTAATGCCATAGTTCAAAATAATAAGCTGAGTAATGCACAAACAGGATTTAAGATTGATTCATGCTCTAATATTCAATTTATAACCAATGAACTAACGGATGTAACAGTTAAAGGGTTTGATATACTATCTTCTGATAATATTCTTTTAACAAGAAATACCGTGTCTGGTTTATTGTCCGGCAATAAGCCGATTGATTTAAATCTGTTACAAACTTCTGCTTCTAACCAGAGTAAGGCCGCTCCGGCCATTGTAACAGCAACCTACCATGATGGCAAGTTACACCTGATAGGAACTTCGGAGAAAAATGATTTTATAGAATTGTTTTATTCTGATCCTCAGCAAAGTGACCTTGATACATATGTTGGGTCAGCGACAACAGATACGACCGGTGTTTGGACAAGTGCATTAAATATCACTTCAGAAGAAGCAATTAATTATTTCTTCCGTGCAACGGCAAAATCATCTTCTGCCAATAGGACTTCTGAAGCTTCCAACGCTTATAATCCTGCATTGAAAATCTGTTTGGTAACCAATAATGCAGATGCAGGCGATGGTTCTTTGAGAGACGCGATTGACAGAGCGAATGCCAATGAGTGTAATATTATTCAATTTAAAATACCACAAACAGGTGTTGTACAAATAAAACCTGATAACGCTCTTCCTTTGATCACTACTCCTATGTTGATTATAGATGCTACTTCTCAGCAAGGATATGCCAAAGGAAATCCGGTGATTGATCTGGTGGAAAATTCTACGCAGGCCTATGCATTTAGTGCCAGAGGAGCGGATCAATTCTTTGTGTATGGATTGAAGGTAACGGGTTATGATACTGCCCTTGCTATGACAGGTGTATCTATTGTAGAGTTAAATGACAATCATCTTCAGAGTTTTGATAAGGCAGGGATTTCAATTAAAACACCTTCCTTTGTGTATGGAAATATTAATAACAATAACATAACAGGTGCGAGTGGCGATTACGGTATATATTTGGATGGTACAGATAATATCTTAGTAGAAGACAATGCCATTCAAGAATTTGGAATCAGTGGTATATACTCCAACGCGAATAATCAAAAGCTGATTAAGAATACCCTGGTTGCAGAAAATAGCAGCACATCGGATGGTATTAAGTTGAATAATGGTAATAACGGATATGTTGCTAATAATGTGATTAGCAAAGCCTATCAGGGTATAGTAGTGGATAATGGGGCTAAACATTATATTTTTAGTAATACTATTGGTTCTTCTGATCCCGCTAAAATTGCTGCCGGGGAAGTAGTGGAGGCATCTGCTATTTATGTAACCAACAGTAGCAATTTGAGAATCTATTATAATACGGTTAATGGTACTCAAAACGGAGTATATGTTGCTAACTCTTACAAGCCGTTGGTTCAGAATGTTATTGCCAAAAAGGTTAAAAACCGTGTTATCAATATAATTAATTGCGATAGGGCAGAAGTTGTAAATAACTCTTTGGATTCTCTTAAAACAGGTATTTACGTATCAGGTTCTAAGCATACTTATCTAAACCGCAATTATATTTTTGAGATTGCAGAGTATGGAATTTTATTGGATGTCGGAGCTGACTCCTCCTTATTACATGCCAATGTAATTGGTGCTGATTATTTTCAATCACCCAGATATAGTGAAGGAGAAGGAATTCACATTAAATCATCCTACAATATCGTAGGAGGTACTAATGCTGATACTGCCACAAATTATATTTTCCATAATAAGAAGGGTGGAATTGTGGTGGATGGTGGTGTAGGAAACACCATTACTTACAATCAGCTGTTTGAGAACGACATAACAAAAGGACGGCCAACTACACGTGCTATCGGATTGGTTAACAATGGTAACACTAATAAAGCCAAACCTCAGATTTTAGATCATAAGTGGGTAGGAGATGAGCTGCATCTGATGGGAACTTCTTCTGCTCTGAATGATTCGATCCACATTTATCTGGGTAATGGAGGATATGAAGAAGCAAGAGAATTTATGGGGCTTGGTGCAACTGATAATTCTGGTAATTGGGAAGTAATAATTGATACGGTGGCCTTAAAGAAGATTAAGCCTCAGACAACCATTTACCTTACAGCTACAGCTACCGATATAAATAAAAACACTTCGCCTTTGAGTGATATGTACATCTTGGGTGATTGTTATGTTACCTCGCTTAAGGACACCACGGATAATGAATATCCTTATCCAAACTCTTTGAGAATGGCAGTGAATTGTGCCAACAGCCAGAAACAGCATGTGGGAATTTATTTTAAAATTGAAGAATATGGGCCTAAGGATATTGAATTGCAGTGGAAACTTCAACCATTGATTAATCCTTACGGTGTTACTTTCAATGGAAAAAACCAGACGACAGATTTTATCCCTGTAGGTATCAGTGGTAGCAAAATTTTACCGGATGATACGGTTGCCTGGGTGATTTCAGAAGTACATGGCCCTTCTGTATTTGATAGTTTGAATGTTAAGAATTTTAAAAATGGAATTCAGGTTTTGGCGGATAGTATTCACATCCGCGCCTTCCATTTTTCTGAAATAGAATCACAAGCTATTTATGCTGGTACAAATGCTCATGGATTGCATGTAGAGAATTCCTTATTTAACGAATCTCCTTCTGCTATTGGCGTAGTTATCTCTGGAGGATTACAATACGCGCATATTGAAAAATCAGTTTTTGATGAAGTGAAGACTTCTGTGAAAGCAGAAAATAGTGGGCCGATACGAATTAGTGAGAACACTTTCCTTGCTTCTAAGCAAGCGCATCTAACTTCTGTTTGGTTAAAAGACGGTGGCCCTGCTTCAATTGTTAATAACAGCTTTAGTTCAACAATGGCTGATTACAAGGCAATTTATTGGGATAACATGAAGGGTGGTATCCTTGATAATACATTTCGTGGAAAAAGTAAAAATGAATTAGTGGCTATTGTAAATTCAGATAGCTTTACTGTTGCCAATAATAACTTTATAGATAGTACAGATATCTATCTTGGAATTCAAAATTCTGCCGGTGGAAGAATTATAGGTAATACTTTTGTACGACCTAACAAACATTCTATTCAGATAACAGCATCTACTAAGCTTAATATTATTTCAAATAACGTGTCATCGGCACCGAACGACGCTTTTGATATAAAGTCATCTGATAAGATTTATATATCAAAAAATATCATTCGAAATACCAGATATGATAAAGTGGCGCAGGACTCTGCATTGTGTATTAATATTCACAAAGGGGATGCAAGTTCGGAAGCGAATCTTGGAAAACCGGAGCCTGTTAATTTGAGGTATGCTGTTAAGCTGGGTGATGACAACCGAAGAGGTATCTTCGTGCAGGGTAAGGCAGAGCCCGGAGATAGTATAGAAGTATTCTTCTCTGACTCACTATCTGCTTCAATGAATAAGTATTTAATAAAAGGAGTTGCCAATAGCACAGGCCTTTGGGAAGTGAAAATTCCAAGAGGGGAGTACCATAAAGATACTGTAAGTTGGTACCATTGTATTGCGGTTGCCATAAGTCCTGATAGCAACACTTCTCAAACCTCATCTGTGTTGCATATTCCGCCACAGTTCAATAAGTTCTATGTAACCAATGAATATGATGCAGGACCTAATTCACTCAGAGATGCATTATTGCAGGTTAATGTTTCTGATCTGTATTCAAAAGTAATCTTCCAGATTGCAGATCCTGAGTTTCAGCCAGGCCCATATAGAATAAAGCTTGACTCACTTATAGACCCTGTATATAGTTTCCTTGGATTTACTATGGATGGTAGTACACAGGCAACTTTAGGTTTAGGTGGAGATCAACGAATTATTGTAGAGGCCGGAAGCATTGGAGATAATTACGGATTACATCTTGTTGATTCTTCCAAGAGTTCAATGATCAGCAATCTGTGGTTTAACAATGCTAATAAAGGAGTGTGGATCGACAGTGAAGATAATACCATTGAGAATTTGAATTTCATAACGGATGCTACTGCTATGCCTAAAGACTCGGCTTTGATAGTAACCGGAAATAAAAATGAGATAAAAGGCATTTACATTAATAACTATCGTGCCGGAGTCATAATAAAGGATGCGGCCGGAGAAATTACCATCTCAGAAAGTGTTATTGAAAATGTAGATACGGGTATATTAGTTGCCGATAGTGCTTATGATAATACTATTGAAAAGATAGCAATTTATAACTCATTTGAGAATGCTATATTGGTAGATAGTGCCGCCGGTGGAAACGTATTCAATCAGATACATTTCGGAGATGATGGAAAAGCTATAGCTGGAAATGCAGTTAAGATCAATAACAGTACGAGCCAGTCATTTATTAATAACATGATAGCCGTGCTGGATCCTGCTGAAAATAACGATATATCATCGGGGTTCCTGATTACCGGAAACTCTTCTTTCAATTACATTTATAATAATAAGATAAATATTGATTCTTCAGGGACTGTCCATGGATCAGATGTAAGAGGGGTAACTATTATTCCTTCTGCCGATGGTGCTCCGTCAAGAAACTCTATCGTGTCCAACTATATTGTAGGAACAGGTAAGGCTGCTATCTATGCACGTTCAACCTTTGGAGACCTTATCAGTGAAAATCATATTGGAGTTACTGCAGATGATTTGGTAAGTGGAATTGATTCTACCGGGATATTCATGTCTCAATGTAACAACTCCGAAGCATCGGATAATATCATCAGAGGTTATAAGGTATATGGTATAGAGTTGAAGCAGAGTGATAATATTAAAATGAACAGAAATATTATTAACTCTAACTTTACCAATGCAAAAGGTATAAACATCAATGCCGGAAGCCCGGATGTATCTAATGGAGGTTTGATGGCTCCTGTAATTACAGAAGGTATATTAATCGATACCCAGACTGTAAGGCTTCGGGGAACTTCCAAGCCGGGATCTACAGTGGAAATATTTCAATCTGTAAAAGATACTGTTCAGTCAATATCTTATGTGACCAATGTAACGTTAACTGCTGATCCCGCCGGGAAATGGGAGGCAGACGTTAATGTAAACTTCTTCTCTTATTCTGAGGACAATTGCTTTGTGGTTCAAAATCACGAAGGTAGCAGATCTTCAGAGTTTAGTAATAGCTTCAGATTGCAGCCGTTGCTTTGTCAGTTAGCGGCTATTTCTCCTTCTCTGAAAGTGATAGAGCCTTTGTATACTCCGTGTCCGGGTCCTGACTTTGTCCTTAATCCCGGATTAGATTCTAACCTGACCTTTGAATGGATGTCCGACCGCTGGACGGAGCCTGTACAACAAAGAGTGTTAACGGTTAAAGACTCGGTTACTAACCTGGTGTTAAGAGTAACCGATAAGTTTGGTTGTGAATTGATAAGAAATACAGAGATCTTATTTAAGGCTACACCTGACTATCCGGACTTCATAGTGAGCAGTAATGTTTATGCCGGTGATACCATTGTATTGGTAGACATCTCATTGCCT
>DATCKK010000008.1:0-5537 GCA_036562325.1 Cytophagaceae bacterium
ATAGTACTAGGCACACCGGCACCATTCACAATCATAAAATTTCCGTTACCGGTAGTATGGTCCCGGCCAACAAAGGCATTATGATAAAAATTCGCATTCTGCCCTATGGCATAATAACCTTCCGGGTAAAGACAATTGGAAGTGTTGCAATAACTATATCCACTTATGAACTGCGTATTTCCATTGGAAAAATCACCGTTCCGGACAAGGCTGGAAACAGGGTCGTTGGTACATTGAGCAGTAACCATGTGGCCCGATCCTGCCAAAATGCAAAATACAAGAGCTAAGTATCGTAATAGTGTTTTCATTGCAGGCAGATTTGGTTATTTAAGTATAGAATATTACTCTGACCAATACCTTCAGCACGGCCAGACTTTTTGAAGATGACAACAACTGAATTCAGTTGCTTATAACCACAAACTGCTAATTATGAAAATGATAGTGGTTGGTTTGGTTTTCATATAGTTTTTTAGTTAGGTACAACAACATAATAATATTTTTACATTTTTTATAACATTTCCCACTTTTTCTTCATAAAAATATTTGACATTCAATATTTTACTACCTTCTATTTAATCACTACAACCAACTAGCTCAATTATTACAAAAAACTCCTGTTTTTATTACATAAAAATGAAAATAGGTGTAAAAACAGATTTTAGACCTTTAGATTGCCCCCAAGCATAAGGAATGGCTTTGCGAATTATAATGAAAGCTGTCTTGTTGAATAAGAAAAGAGACGGGTATGGAAAAGGCAGTTTATCACATTTTCCCCGGCCAGGAAGGTTGGGAATTGTATAAAGAAGGAGATCTGGGACCTATCATACGAAACGGAGAAACAGAAACAGATGTGCTGATAATTGCTATGGAAAAGACCAAGCAGGAAGAAGCCAGTGAAGTGGTGGTCCACAATGAAGATGGCTGGATAGAAACCAAATTTTATCATCCCCATGAATTGTATGAAGAGGAGCATTCTAAAAGGGAAGAACTGATACAACTAATAGGCACCTATCTACGGGACAATATTAAAGTACCTGTGGAAGTATATGCGCCTTTCTTTACCTATACCGACATCAATGAATTGTATCAACATCTTTTGGATCTCCTTCAGGAATCTCCGAACTGGTATACTAGTCTCTTTGATAAAAAGCTGGCAGAGGACTTTTTCCTCCCGGATGAAATTGTAAAAAGAGACAACATTGTTTACCTGGTCGGCAGATACCTTGAATACAACTCGCTGGCGTCTGTATTTGTATTTGGTACATTTTACAGCTATCAGGCACCCAACAGTCTGGAAGAGTTCTATGAAGACCTTACCCACATAATGAATAAGGGCGAGTCGGATGCTTATGTAGAATTTGTCATTGACCTGCAGGACCTGATGGTTTTACTTAACAAAGAAATGCGTCCCGTTTATTCCGTGTCTGATGGAATAAAAAGAATCATCGGGTGGAAACCATTAGACTATTACTGTGAAGACGGAGCTCCGCTTACTCCTATCTATGATTATAATTCTTCATTGATAGCCTGGCTGGATCCCATGGATGGGTTGTGCCCCAACTAACCGTATTTCAACTTATTTAGTCAAAATTCAACTGAAAATAAGGGATTAAAACAATCCCTTATTTTATATGTTTTCAAAGAAAGAGTAAGAAGCACAAAATGGTGTTTATAAGTTTCGTTGGACAAACATCGGTATTACGGTTTATTTTTTTATTGTGTATGGATTTATTAAAGTCATTATCAGATGCTGAAAAAAACTTTACCCGAATAAACAATAAACTTTGATTACAGCTATGTAGAAACCGATGTTTACTCAGGGATTAAAAGGGAGCAGAGAGGATAAGAATGATATGAAGCAGGAAGAAACTAAAAGTAAAGGAAGAGAGTTTTATCAGGAAGCCGTAAGGATCTTGAACCGTTCAGGGATTCCCTATCTGATTGGTGGCGGTTTTGCTTTAAAACATCATACAGGAGTACACAGAGACACCAAAGACCTTGATATTTTTTGTAAAGCAGGTAGTGCTCCTAAAATATTGAAGGCACTTGCTGCCGAAAACTATAATACGGAGATTACCGATTCGAGATGGATCTCCAAAGCCTATAAAGACAACCACTTTATTGATATCATTTTTAATACTGTAAACAATCTTTGCCCGGTGGATGATAGCTGGTTTGATCATGCGGTAGAGGGTATATTTCTGGAAGAACAGGTACGGTATATAGCGCCAGAAGAACTCTTCTGGTGCAAGATATATGTCCAAAACCGGGAACATTACGATGCGGCAGATCTTAATCACCTGATTTTAAAAAACAGCCATGAAATGGACTGGAACAGAGTAATGATGCGGATGGAACAACACTGGCATTTGCTTCTGGCTCAATTTTTAAACTTTCAGTTTGTATATCCCGCCGACAGAGACAAAATTCCGAAATGGCTATTTGATGAATTATTAGACAGAGCAAAAGAACAATACGATTTCCCTGCACCAATGGAAAAGGTTTGCAGGGGGCCGTTGGTAGATCATTCTATGTATACAAATGACATCATTGATTGGGGGTACAAAATAATAACAGTAAAAAACTTGTAATAAATGGCAAATACAGGAAACATGGTTCGGATAGGTGCTGTAGGAGATATACATGTCCATGAGACAGACGAAGGTAAGTGGAAAGAATATTTCAAATTAGTCTCCACCAAGGCAGATATACTTATTATCGCGGGAGACCTTACTGATACAGGCCATTTGGTAGAAGCAGAGGTTCTCGCCAATGAGTTAAAGCATTGTACCATACCTGTAGTAGCTGTATTCGGTAACCATGATTATGAAAGAGGTAATCAGCGAACCATTAAAAAGATGCTCGAAAAAGAACACGTGCATGTACTGGACGGAGAGTCCGTTGTTTTGAATAACCTGGGATTTGCGGGAGTAAAGGGATTTGGAGGAGGTTTCGACAAGTACATGCTTTCTATGTTCGGTGAAGATATGTTAAAAAGCTTTGTACATGAAGCCGTCAACGAAGCACTTAAGCTGGACAGGGCCCTGACCCACCTGGAGGGCGACGAGTCCGGCAACCTGAAGAAAATCGTTATTACCCATTATGCTCCCATACAGTCAACCGTACATGGGGAGCCTGAACAAATTTTTCCATTCCTGGGATCTTCAAGGTTGGTAGAGCCCATCAACAGAAGGCAAGTAGTGGCAGCATTTCACGGCCATGCACATAAAGGGCAACTTGAGGGAGCCACCTCCAGTGGCGTAAAAGTTTTCAATGTGGCAAAACATGTATTGCTTCACAATGGGTTTGACCCTCCGTTGTTTTTATTTGATGTAGAACCTTAAAGCCTGCATGATTACATTTGTTATTAATAGCGATTGAGGAAGAGTAAATATATACCTGAAATAGTATATGTTATTCCTGTTTTTCATCTAAATTTGACTTATGCAGATTCCGGCCAGATATAGATTCCACTTGTCATTACTCCCTTTGCTCAGCATTGTATCAATATCCGTATTGATATTTTCCTATCCCGAACTTCCTTCTGACTTTCCTGTAACTATCACTCCGGTAACTGCCGAAGTATTAAGTTGGGCTCCCAAAAGTCATTTACTGGTTTTAAAAGCCCCTTTACTTGCGCTTCTCATTCAATTGATCTCTCTGATACTATTCTTTCATTTTGACAAAATATTCAGAATGGAAAAAGTCACGGGAAGAATTACTTTTTTAAACCTGGAAGTATGTTATCTGATTCAAATTTCAAGCTTAATAAAAGCATTATTATATTCATTAAGCTTTTTAAACCTTACCCCAAATGGATTTTTAACAGAGGGAAAAATCTTATATGTCTCCGGAAATTTAATCACGATATTCCAAATGGCATTCATCGGAGTTGTCTTATGGAAAATTTATAAAGGAGATATTGATAAAAATATGATTGTAAGTAATTTGAAAACAAACAGCCGAATCTATATAAACAACGCCGATCCTTTTATATTTAACTCCAATCACTATCTGAATTTCGGTCGTCGCACAACCTACCTTCTGTTAGCCTTAATGATTACCATTCCGGTATTATTGATAGTTATTCCGTTGGTATCAATACTTACAAATTAAGAAGTTCTTTAAAGTAATTATACTCCAACAGGAAATCAAGTTTGGCGGGTGTATACCTGGGAAAGCCTTTTTTTTCATAAGATGATTTTACCACAGCCGCCTCCATACCATCCGTTACCATCCTTCGAGGCTTCACATAAATAGCTACTACTAAGATTATACTTAAATAAATCCAAACACTCCAGAAATTACCTATTCTCACTCGAGGCATTTTATTAAATACTATTTCAAAAAAACTATCCTTAAAATTAAAGTTTTTACGCTATTTCTGCAATTATTAACCATGTTTTACTGGCAAAAAGTATACGTTTCATCGAAAAAACATGTTTAAATATTAAAATAGTCCCAAAACATATTTTTTTGATACAATACATAAAACCCAACAGCAGCCACTCAGCTAGCCTATTTACAACAAAACCAATTAATTCAGTCCATGGAAGCTCCTTCATTTGCTCCGGAAGTTGATTTGGAAGAGGGGTGGCTATGGGCAGTACTCTCCTTCCAGTTTACATTGGAATAATTTTCTTTTCCCCACGCAGCATTTGCTCTTTTTTCATCTTCCTTAAGAGCTTTATTTACTTCTTCATCTTTCTTTTCCGTCAAGCTATGTTGTTGTTCTTCAAGCCCTGACCTTTCTTCTTCTAACCGGTTTTTATCTGCTTTCATATTCATGGTTCATTATGCTTTCTTAATAAAACATACAGGATCGAAAATGTGTTCTGCAGGATTTCATGTTTCACAAAGACAACACTAAAAATGAACACGCCTGAAACATAAAAGGTTAATTAAGAAAGGAGACTACAAATGAAAGAAAATACCAAAATATTGATTGCATCTATTACTGGTATTACAGCAGGCATCACTGGTTATATGCTTTACAATAAGTTTCGGTACCCTCCTTTGAAAGTATGTAATAAGGTCGATTTACAAAGATATTCCGGCCAATGGTATGAAATTGCAAGACTCCCCAACCGGTTTGAAAATGATTGCTTCAATTCTAAAGCCAGTTATTCATTCAACCCCGACGGAAGTATTAAAATTATTAATAGCTGCCACGACGAAAAAGGAAAAACCAAATTCATAGAAGGTACTGCCTTTGTGAGTGATAAAGAAACCAATGCTCGTCTGAAAGTACGTTTTTCATGGCCTTTTAGCGGTGATTATAACATATTAAAAGTAGGTAAAAATTATGATTATGCCCTTGTTGGAACCGAGTCGCGGGAAAACTTATGGATATTAAGCCGAAATGAATTTCTTGACATGAACATAGTGGAAGAGTTGCTGGAAGTAGCGGAACAACAGGGATTCAATACAAGAAGACTGATCCTTAGGAAATAGAAATAAGTAGTAAGCCTTATACCTTAACCATAAACATAAATAAAACTTACTACTTATTATTTTTTATTCACCTGCAATTGCAT
>DATCKK010000010.1:0-2066 GCA_036562325.1 Cytophagaceae bacterium
GAGTGGCGAAGTTTGAAGTAATCGAAATTACACGGTAATGGCGACTATTTTTTCAAAGATTATTGCCGGAGAAATTCCAGCTCATAAAGTGGCCGAGAATAATCAATTTTTGGCTTTCTTAGATATTATGCCTTTGAGAAAAGGACATGTTTTGGTCATCCCTAAGAAGGAAACAGATTACTTGTTTGATATGGAGGATGAGGAACTTGCTGCTATGATGGTGTTTTCAAAACAAGTAGCCAAAAAGATTAAGCAGGTGTTTCCGTGTAAAAAAATTGGTGTGTCAGTAGTCGGATTAGAAGTAGCTCATGCACACATCCACTTGATTCCAATCAACAGTGTATCAGACATGAATTTCTCACAAGAAAAATTGAGTTTAACTCACGATGAATTGGCAGAAATTGCACAAGCTATTCGCGAAGTTTAATCATACAGGTGTGGTGGGAGCTGTTCTTATTGCCCTCACCACGCTTCTTTTTTTCGGCTGTTCACCCCGCCCCGAATCAAAACGCATCTTGTTTATAGGGAATAGTTATACTTACCGAAACAACATGCCACTCCTCTTTCAAGAAATTGCTAAGTCAAAGGGATATAGCGTTGATGTAACGGCAATTACAAGAGGGAAGTATACCTTTTATTTACAAGCTCAACGAAAGATTATTAAACGCGTACTAAAACACCATACGTATGATGTTATCGTATTGCAAGGATCGTCCATGGATCTGTTGTGGGATTCAAGCAGACTTAAAAGCAGAACTTTTCCAGCAATCGAACAATTAATCACAACCATTCGAACGTATCAGCCTCAGTCTAAATTGTATCTCTATATGACTTGGGCTTATGGAATACAAGATTCGTCCTCAGGAAAGATGTCGTATTCTAATCAGATGCTTGAGGCATTAGACCAAGGATATCGCAATTTGAAAAAGAAGTTCAATGTTCCTGTTATTCCCGTGGGAAAAGTGTGGGCTAATTATTTGAAAAAATACCCTCAAGTGGTTCTGTACACACAAGATTGTGCTCATCCTTCGTTTGTGGGATCTTACCTTGTTGCGGGAACCATGTTTCAGGCTATTTACGGAAAGCCCTTGAAAGGAGCTCCAACTTTAACTATTCGTAGATCAAAGGAGATTAAAACCGTTCAAGATTTCGTAACGGAACAGTTTCAAACTCCTGAAATCAAATCCTATCTTGTGAAATAGATTATTTGGACTTCTGAGAATTCGCTTTTTTGACTTTTTTGGAGACAGTAATCTTCTTCTTGAGGGAGAAGTGGTTGCAATTGTGTTTTAAATGCAAAGTTACCGTATAGGTTCCCGGATTCTTATAATAGTGTTTCGGATTTTTAGCTGAAGAAGTGGTCCCATCGCCAAAATTCCAAAAGTATTCACCGAGGTTGTTGTTCATGTTTTGAAACTGAACGGCCAACCAGTTTTCCTCCATTTTAAAGTCTAGAATAGGTGTTTCTTTGATTTCAGGGGTCGTTTTGGGGCGGTTTAATTTGTATGCTTCCAAATTATTCAATACGACTTTAGCAGCTGCTTGTTGAATTACTTGTCGATACAAACTATCCACTTTTTTAGGCGCAGCACCTCCCACAGGAGATTCTTTATAAATTGCTGTGAAAGCTGTGCATGCAGCAGTATAACTTCCAAGGATATTGGGATGGTAGCGATCTGTAAAGTACAAATCAATTTCCGGATGATTTTCTCGGATGTTCTTCCAAACCATACCTGTTGGAGCAATTGGATACCCCAATGAGTCGCTTATGTACATATATCCGTTGTAGATGCGCTCCTGCATTTTTGCGTAGGTGTTGTTTTCCTCTTGTTCCGGATAGCCATTTTCGTACCCCCAAGTCATGTAGAAGTAAATTTGGGCACACGGACTAGTTTTAAGCACACTGTCGATTAACAACTTTGCGTAGGGAATAGATTGCGTTCGAATGGTAGCACTATCTTCTGCAAATTCACGCGAAAAACCCTGGATAAACACGTAATCCCATTGGCGTGCTTTCATCTTTTTGTAGGTACTCGGACGTTCTGAGTGTGCTTTCAGCGTACTAC
>DATCKK010000044.1:0-1967 GCA_036562325.1 Cytophagaceae bacterium
CAGCTTTATACGTGGTTTTGGTTCTGGGATCCGTTATGATGCTGCTGCCATTTGTCTGGATGGTGTCTACCAGCTTTAAGGTAGAAAATGATATCTTTTCCATTCCAATTAAATGGTTACCCCAAAAAATAACATTCGAAAATTACATAAAGGCATTAAGGGTCGTGCCAATCGCGAAAAATATGCTGAATACAGTGATTATTGCCGTTCCTAAAATATTAGGAGAGGTATTTGTTTCAGCCTTGGTGGCCTTTGGTTTTGCCCGCTTTGCATTTAAGGGCAGGAACATACTGTTTATGATTTTGTTGGCTACCATGATGTTGCCCTATGAGGTTACCATGATACCTACCTTTATGATATGGTCCCATTTAGGGCTTTCTGACAGCTATGTACCGCTTGTGCTTCCCGCGTTCTGCGGTTCCGCTTCCTTTATCTTCTTTATGCGCATGTACTTTGAAACGATTCCTAAGGACTACGAGGAAGCGGCCTGGCTGGACGGCGCGAAAAATCTTAAGGTATTTTACATGATCTTTATACCCATGGCAAAACCGGCTTTAGTAACTATAAGCCTATGGTCCTTTATGGGCACATGGAACGATTTGCTTGGACAGTTGATTTACATTGATTCTCAACACAAATATACGGTACAGCTTGCCTTGGCGTCTTTCAGCTCCATGACGGGAGAAACTCTCTGGGGACCGCTGATGGCGGCATCATGCATGGCATTAATCCCGATTATTGCTCTTTTGCTTTACGCCCAGAAATATTTTATGGAGGGTGTAAAGCTGGGAGGAATTAAGGGTTAAGCAAAACATATATGGAAAGGGTAGAATAAGTAATTAAGAATGGAGGAATGATGATGAAAAAAGTAATCGCGTTAGTATTAGTCCTGGCAATGGCTGCATCTCTTCTTATAGGCTGCAGCAGCAAAGGAGGGTGGCAAGTAGTTAAGCAGTTCAGCTACAAGGACATCGCGTCCTGGGGAACAATGCAGACTCCCATCGAGGGAAGCGGATCAGGCAGTGTAGAAAGTGTAAATGACACGGATGGCTATGTTACGATTAAAGCTGCTTCAGACGGATGGGGAGGCTTGGAATCCGGTTACTTTGAAATTGATTTAAATAAGGAGCCAATGATCCTGGCAAAGATTTTTGAAAACCCGGACGGATGCAATTGGGGTATGAAAGTAGTGCCTGAAAACGCGATGGAAGATCACCAATGGGGCTTCTATATTATGCCTGACAACAATTTAAAATGGAACAAATATGCAGGCGTTAATTTGAAAGAGGCATTGGGTGATGACTTCATATCCATTTATGGTGAGAAGTGCAAGGTTAAGCTGTGGATTTATCCGGCAGGCGGCCCTGAAGCAATTGTTTCCGTATCTGAAATTCTATTATTAAATACTAAATAAGTGAGAAGAGTATGAGAAGAATAACCGTATTGCTGTTGGTTTTATGCCTGATTTTTCAGGCCACCGGATGCGCAAAGGTTAATTCAGGCAGCCCGGAAAAGAATATAACTGGACAAAAGGAGATAGCGCGCATCAATCGTTATGATAGTGTGATTCCGAAAAATTATAAATGGTTTGATTATAAGGAAAAGGCGCTTTTATACGACAATATCGTATTTGACGAGGATGCGTCGGGCCCTTATTTGCCCTTGATTTGGCAGGATAAGACCAACAGCACATTCGGTTTTGCGGCCTATGTCGGTGATGGGCGGACAGGAAACAATGGTTCTCAGGAAGCGGTGGCGACAGTTGCCGCAGTCTTAAGTGCTACCCAGATAGGAATCGATAAAAGCAAGCAGAACGGAGTCAATTATGTAGAGCAGCTTCATGCCTATTATTCAGAGGAAGAGGGGATAATCCTAAACAATCCCGCCGGTTCATCTGCGTCAACCTCCATGTGGTATCTGATTTATCCTGCAATCCTGTTTACCCAGGTATCCATCCGTTATCCCCG
>DATCKK010000248.1:0-2609 GCA_036562325.1 Cytophagaceae bacterium
CCCTAAATATGTATCTACCTTAGCCCATCTATGTGCGGAAGCTAAGTATAGTGAGGCTAGAGATATACATTACAAACTTCTGGAAATAACCGAATTATGCTTTGTTGAAGGAAATCCTTGCGGCGTAAAATATATTCTGAAAGAACTTGGATTCGGAGAAGATTATGTCCGCTTGCCACTAGTTCGGGTAAGCTCCAAAACACAGCAGCGTATCCAAGAAGCGATGCGCTCATTATAAAACTACACACGCTTTATACAGAAGCCTTTCCCTGCGAAAGGCTTTTTTATTATAGCCCTAAAGCTACAACTTTAATTTTCTATATAAGTGAAGATATATAAATTATAAAACATTAATTATATTTATGTATCAAGATAAAAATATGGAAACAGCATCAACACAAAATACATCACAAAAAGTAAAGTCTAAGGTTAAATCTTTCTTGGCTTGGCTAGTGCTTATCCTCTTCTTAGCAGCAGGCGGCTATGTATATTGGAAATACTATTTTGTATTTGGGGAAGGTGTAAAGTCGGGCTATCTCAACTACGCTGTCAAGAAAGGTAATCTGTTTAAAACGTACGAAGGAAAGCTCATCCAAGAAGGTTTTGGTAGTGGAAGAGCTGGCACCTTGACTAGCAACGAATTCGTTTTTTCTATAGAAAGCGACTCCATCTTTCATATTCTTGAAAGCAATAGCGGAAAATTCTTCGACCTGCACTACAAAGAATATCATGGCGTATTGCCGTGGCGCGGAAATACTGTTTATATCGTGGATAAAATCGTTAACATGAAATAATATAGTAAAACTTTAGATGGTTAATTACAAATCATTGTTTTTCACAATATTATTACACTCTGTAATAGTTGTTTTTGCTCAAAAACCATCCTCCAAAAGTAACCTACTACTTACTGAAAAAAGTCCACTGGAATATAAAAACAAAGTTTATCTATCTACGATAAAGACCGTACAGGTTTTCCCGGAAGATCAGGAAGGCTCTCTTCCTATCATAACTTTAGGAACCTCAGAAAAGATAAAAGTATCTTTTGATGATTTGCGTGCAGATATAAGATCGTTGTATTACAGTCTTGAACATTGCAACGCCGACGGGAGCCCCAGCAACTTACCTGCAATGGACTATGCCGGCGGTTTCAATGAAGCACGCATCGAAGAAATCAAATTGTCACAAAATACACGGATTCCCTATACACATTATAGTTTTACCTTTCCTAACGAGTATGTGAAGCCAAAGCTTGGAGGAAACTACCTGCTGAAAGTCTATGAAAGTGGCGATAAAAGCAGACTGATACTTACTTCAAAAATATTCGTAGTAAAGCCGCTTTCCCATTTGGAAATAGCAATACTTCCCTCTTCCAGAATAGACAGTAAAAGAGAATATCAAAAGCTAAATATCACGCTGAAAACAGCAATAGAAATCAGCAATCCTCAAACTCAGTTTCAACTTCATGTATTACAGAATCAGCGTGAAGACAGCAAACAAATCTTACGGTTACCTACCAAGGTAGAAGCCCACAAATTAATCTTTGATGCGCCTACGACCTTGGAGTTTAAAGCTAACAACGAATTTAGAACAGCAGACATCCGCAGTATAAGAAATGCCTCTTCCTCCATTAAAGAAATTATTCGTGGAGACACCACAAAGGTCATTTTATTTGCCGATAAAGATTTAAAAACGAATAATTATATCTATATTCCCGATGACAACGGACGTTATTTCATCCGTAACTTGGACTATGAAAGTGCAGAAATACAAAGTGAGTATGTGCTTGTACGTTTCGCTTTGGCAGCGGATAAAAAAAAGGAAGAAAATATTTATATAATCGGCGGTTTCAATAATTTTGAGAAAGATTCTACGAATAAATTAACCTATGACGAAAGAAATACTTTATGGACCACTACCCTCTTATTAAAACAGGGGTTATACAACTATGAGTATAATGCGATAAAAAACAACAAATTAATTACCGACTTATTTTCGGGTTCGCATTTTGAGACAGAAAATGAATATATTGCCATAGCTTATTACAGAAAGCCCGGAACATACTGGGATGAAATTATCGGTATAGGGCATCAACACATTAACACAAACAAAGGTGAAAGAGAATAACGAAAAGAAACTTAAAAGAGGACTAAGCAACAGACACATTCAGCTTATCGCTATCGGAGGTGCCGTAGGGACAGGTCTTTTTCTTGGCATTGGCAAGGCAGCAATTTTGGCTGGTCCTGCCGTAATCTTGGGATATGCCATTGCAGGCTTATTTGCTTTTTTTATTTTGCGCCAATTGGGAGAAATGGTAGTTGACGAACCCGTATCGGGCAGTTTCTCTTATTTCGCCAACAAATATTGGGGACCTTTTGCCGGTTACGCTTCGGGATGGAACTATTGGATTCTATACATCCTAGTAAGTATGGCTGAGCTTACTGCCATTGGTGTTTATATTCAGTTTTGGTGGCCCGACATACCCCTTTGGGTTTCCAGCTTATTCTTCTTTATCGTGATAAATGCTATCAACCTGACCTCCGTGAAAGTTTATGGAGAAACCGAATTTTGGTTTTCCATAATCAAAGTGTCAGCTATCATTGCCATGATAT
>DATCKK010000112.1:0-8813 GCA_036562325.1 Cytophagaceae bacterium
TCTTGACAGTCATTTTCTGAAAAATTAGCAATTTCAGCAGGTTTAATTGCACTAAAATAATAATTGGTATTTAGTTGCGTTTTACCTGGTGTTTTATTAATTTAACGATTCTATTTATATAAACTTTTTGATAAGAAATTAAACTAAAGGATTGAATTATGAATAAATTAGGTGTTATTAGCAAAGCATGCTTCCTCTTTGCAATGGGAGCAAGTGTCCTGCTTCAAAGCTGCGGCCGCAGAGGAGCCTCCGATGGTGGCGGAGACCTTATCGGTGTGCTTGGAAGAGAAGGATGGGTTATGACAGTTCCCTATGGTATGACTACTTGTCCTTCAGGTACTTTCCATATGGGTCAGGCTGACCAGGATGTTCCTGCCTCTCAAATTAACCTGAATAAGCAGGTAACCATTGGCGGATTTTATATGGATGAGACTGAAATAACAAATAATGAATACAGACAGTTCATTGATGTTATGTTATCAGACTCTGTTGATGTGTTAGGTCAGGAGTATATAATGACAGAATTGTATCCGGATACTACTGTTTGGGTAAGAGACTTTTCTCACCACATGGGAGATCCTATGATGGAATATTATTATGCACACCCTGCATTTGATGAATATCCTGTAGTTGGTGTTGACTGGTTTGCTGCTAAATATTTCTGCGAATGGAGAACTAAACACATGAATGACTGGAGAGCAAGTCAGGGATTGTGGAAAATGCCAAACTTCAGATTACCTTCTGAAGCTGAGTGGGAGTATGCAGCAAGAGGTGGTCGTGATATGGCAAAATATCCTTGGGGTAACCCTTATATTAGAAATGCCAAAGGTTGTATGTTGGCAAACTTTAAGCCTGGCAGAGGAAACTATTATGATGATGGTTTCATGTATTCCTCACCTGTAGCATCATACTTCTCTAACGATTTTGGATTATACGATATGGCAGGTAACGTAGCTGAATGGTGTGAAGATGCCTACTATGAAGCCGCAGTCCCTGTTGTTTGGGATCTCAACCCTACCTATTATAATGATGATGAGCCAAGAAAGATTGTAAGAGGCGGATCCTGGAAAGATATTGCTTATTATCTTGAAACCGGAACTCGTACTTTTGAGTATCAGGATACCACAAAGTCATACATCGGATTTAGATGTGTAATGACCTATCTTGGTAGATCTTCTGGTTCTGAATTTTAATTCTTATTCTAGTAATCAAATTACATAACTTAATAGATTAATTGTTAAACATTTAAATTAAACATTACGAAAATGAGTACAAAAAAAGGTGGTTTTGCGGATCTTCTATTCAACAAGTTCATGCCATTACTTTATGGTTTGGGTGCTGCAGTTGTTATCGTTGGTGCGATGTTCAAAATTATGCACTGGCCTGGTGCTGGTCCGATGCTTGTAGTTGGTTTGTCTACTGAGGCTATCATCTTCGCATTCAGTGCATTCCAACCTGTACACAAAGACCCAGATTGGACCAGAGTATACCCTCAACTTGCTGATGATTATTATGAAGAAGAAGAAGCTGGTGAAATTGCAACTGGTACTTCAATCACTAAGAGATTAGATGATATGTTAACAGATGCAAATATCAATCAGGATGTAATTAATAAACTTGGAGTTGGTTTGAATTCATTGAGTGACTCAGTTGCTAAAATGAGTAACATTGCTGATGCATCTGTTGCGTCAACTGAGTATGCAAACAATGTAAAAGCTGCTTCTAAGTCTCTGCTTCAAATGAATGATTCTTATGCAAGAACTGTAGAGGCAATGTCTGAAATGGCTAATGCTTCTCAGGATGCTAAAGAATATCATGCTCAAGTTCAGAATATCACTAAAAATTTAGGCGCTCTAAATGCCGTATACGAAATGGAGTTAGCTGATGCTAATAACCACCTTCGAGCCATGAACAAATTCTATGGTAACTTATCTTCTGCAATGGAGAACATGTCTGAGGCTAGCAAAGATACTCAGCAATTCAAAGAAGAGCTTGCTAAGCTTTCTAAAAACTTGACTTCATTGAATACTATCTATGGCAACATGCTTGCTGCAATGAGGCAATAATAAGTTCCAAAATTTGTTTAACTTAAAATTAAAGACACTAATCATTTAATATGGCTGGAGGAAAAGAAACCCCAAGACAGAAAATGATCGGTATGATGTATCTGGTATTAACGGCGCTTCTTGCGCTCCAGGTAAGTTCTGCGATCATTCAAAAATTCAAATTCCTGGACGATAGTTTGATGCACGTAAACTCTCAAACTATTACCGAAAACGGGGATCTTGAAAAGAGAATTGCAAAAGCTGTTGCGGACAACGGAAATAAGCCTCATGAGCAAGTATATGTTAAAAATGCTGAAGAGGTAAGAAAGAAAACTGATGCTATCATTTCCAGAATGAATAAGCTTAGAGATGAACTTATTCAACTGACTGGTGGTACAGAAGAAGACGGAAATTACAAAGGTGGTAAAAACGAAGACGAAGTTGCCATCTTAATGATCGGGCCTGAAGGGTCAAAGTCTGGTGAAGGTTATAAGCTAAAAGATGAGTTGAATCAATATGCTGATTTCCTTACCAAGATTACAAACAATCAGGTGAAAGTTCCAAAATTGGCTTTGGATGGTAAAGAGGATCCAATGTTCAAAAATGACAAGGAACAAGCCGGAAAAGACTTTGCTCAGCTTAACTTTGCTCAAACTCCAATGGTGGCAGCTTTGGCTGTGTTAGCACAAAAGCAATCTGAAATTCTAAAATATGAGAATGAGGTTCTTTCTCATTTAGCTGCACAAGTTGGTGCTGCAGACCTTAAGTTTGACCAGGTAATTGCAATGGTTAGACCTGCATCTAAAGTTGTTGCTGCTGGTACCAAGTATGAGGCTGAAATGTTCCTTGCTGCTTCTGCAAGTACTATCACGCCAACTATGACTGCCAGAGGACAATCTATTCCGGTTGATCCAAAATCTAAATTAGGTAAAGTATCATTTACTGCATCGGCTTCCAGCTATGACAGTGAAGGCATGTCTAAGCAGAAATGGGAAGGTACAGTAACTTTCAAATTCAAAGGACAAGATACTACCTTTAAAGTTATTGAAGAATACTTCGTTGCTAAGCCGGTTATTCAGGTTCAATCAGCTTCTGTACAAGCTCTTTACAGAAACTGTGGTAACGAATTGAATGTACAGGTTCCAGCTCTTGGATCTACTTATAATCCTTCTTTTACAGCTACTGGTGCTAAAGTTGTACCTGGTAAAGGAGGTATTGTAACTGTTATCCCAACAGGATCTTCTGTAAGACTTAATGTTTCAAGCAATGGTAATGCTATAGGTTACCAGGATTTCAAAGTAAGGCTTATACCAAAACCTGAAATTCAGGCTGTGAGCAATGGTAAGCCTGTAGATGAGAAGAAGGGTATGGCTGCTCCAGGTCCAAGAAGTATCGTTATGCAAGCTATTCCTGATGAAAGTTTCAAAGCTTTCCTTCCAAAAGATGCGCGATACAGAGTTGTTGAGTGGGAGTGTATCCTTGTAAGAGGTAAGCGTCCAGTATCTACTCAGAGATTTACTTCTGCAACTGGTAACTTATCTGCTTTCGCTGCACAAGCTCAACCTGGTGACCGTATTTTGATAGAGGTTAAAAAAGTGTTAAGAACTAACTTCTTGAATCAAGATGAGGAAGTTAATCTTGGTACTATCATCAAAAACATACCTCTGAACTAAGATCATAAAAAATTAAACAGGATTGATTATGAAAAAAATAGGTGTTATTTTACTAGGGCTGTTGTTCTGTGGCTATGTTTCTGTAGCACAGGAAACGGAATCTTATGAGTCTGAATCGTCATCTTTCAGCGAAAGCGATGGATTTAACAAATATTCTGTTAGGCCTATTCATGTCTCTGATATAATGTACAAAAAGACTCTTATCAGAGCGGTTGACTTGAGAGAGAAACAGAACAGGCCAATGTTCTCTAAAAACAGAGAGATTACCAGACTGTTGATTGATGCTGTCAAAAGAGGTGATATAACACCTTATGCCAACGACTCATTAGATGATGGTAGACAATTGACTATCGATGAGTTTTTGGAAAGGATGACTATCCCTTCTGAAACTGCTGAATTAACTGCAGAAGAAAAAGAAATTGCTCTTGCTAATGGTGATTCATCTGTTCTTCTGTCTGGTGGAACAGAATATTACTTCCCAACTGACTTGTATCAGTTGGAGATTAAAGAGGATTTGATATTTGACAAACAAAGATCAAGAATGTATTATGATATACATGCTCTTACTGTCTTTGTTCCTGCAGATCATCCGTCCAACATTAAGGGTATTCAGTTGCCTGTAGCCTCTTTTAAATACAAAGAGCTTGTGGAAAAACTATTCACTGACAACCCTATTGCTGTATGGTATAATCCTCAGAATGATGCCGGTCATAAAGCTCTAGCTGACGCCTTTGAATTAAGACTGTTTAGTTCTTATATTATCAAGGTTTCTAACCCAACTGATGCTTACCTGGTTGATATTTATGGTGGAGATCAGCATAAGGGTATAATGGCTTCTCAATGGGCTGCATTTGAGCTTCTTGAGTATGAGCATAATCTTTGGGAGTTTTAATCTTAAGATTTCTATAGAAAAAGGGAGAATTTATTTCTCCCTTTTTTGTTTTTTTCTTATCCTCTCAAGATTTCTCAAGAATCTATTTTAGAACCTCTTTGACTTTTTTGCTTTTGTCTTTACCAATTACCTTTGCCAGCTCTTCTTCTGTTGCTTTTCTGATATTATTGACTGTTTTAAATTCCTGTAGCAGCTTATTAAATGTGGCTTTTCCAATACCTGGAATTTTTTCTATTTCAGATACTAAGGAGTTTTTACTTCTCTTTTGCCTATGAAAGGTAATTGCAAACCTGTGTGCCTCATTCCGTAGATGTTGAATCAGTTTTAGTGATTCAGATTTTTTGTCAATATAAAGAGGATCAGTATCTCCCGGATAAAAGATTTCTTCCAGGTTTTTAGCTATTCCTATAATTGGAACTTTTCCATAAATATTCAAATCACTTAATGCCCGGCATGCGGCACTTAATTGCCCTTTCCCTCCGTCAATTACAATCAGGTCCGGCAATGGTTGATTTTCTTCCAACAATCGTTTGTATCTTCTGGATACCACCTCATACATGGAATCAAAGTCGTTAGGCCCGATAACTGTTTTAATGTTATAGTGTCGATAATCTTTTTTGGCGGGTTTGCCATTTTTGAAACAAACCATAGCCGATACCGGATTGGTCCCTTGAATATTGGAATTATCAAAACATTCTATATGTACAGGTAATGTTTTTAATTGTAGGTCATTCTGCAGTGTTTTTAGTATTCTTGTATCTCTTCCATTTTCTTTTTCAGATTCAAGCCTGGCCAATTGATACCTGATGTTTTTGAGAGACAACTCTATCAACTTTTTCTTATCTCCTTTTTGCGGTACTGAAATCTTTACTCCGTTAATGGGTAATTCCATTTCAATATTGCTAATAATTTCAGGGGAGAAGGTGTTGAATTTATTCCTTGTGTCAATTATGGCCAGTTGTAGAATATCTTCATCTGATTCATTTAGCTTTTTCTTGATTTCTGAAGTCTTGGTTTGGAGGATGATTCCGTTTGAGATCTTTAAGAAATTTATTATGGCCAGTTTTTCTGTACTCAATATACAATACACTTCTAACTCTTCTATGCTGGGATTTACAACTACAGAGTTTGCCTGGAATTTTTCAAGTAAATCCTGCTTCAGCTTCCATTGGTGGGCTTTTTCAAATTCCAATCGCTCTGCGGCATTTTGTATTTCCTCTTTAAAGTGATTTTTGACGAGGTTGAGATTCCCTTTCAGAATGTTGAATATATGCGGCAAATTCGAATCATATTCTTCTGATTTTATCAATCCTTCACATGGGCCCTTACAATTACCAATATGATATTCAAGGCAAACTTTAAAGTTTTTTTGCTCAATATTTTTTTCACTTAAGTTAAGTGTACAGGTCCGGATGAAATACAGTTTGCGTATCAGTTCTATTATGGTATTCATGGCTTTTACGCTGGTGTATGGGCCAAAATAAGTGCCCTGGCTTTTATCTACTTTTCTTGTAGATATTACCCTGGGAAAACGCTCATTGGTGATTAGAATATAAGGGTAGGTTTTATCATCTTTGAGTAAGATATTGTACTTAGGCTGGAAGTTCTTGATTAAATTATTCTCTAATAACAGTGCATCAAACTCCGAATTCACTATTGTAAATTCAATTTTTGCTATTAGAGATACCAGTCGTCTTGTTTTTTGGTCGAGCGATGATTGTTTGGAAAAATAGTTGGCAACTCTTTTTTTCAGACTTTTAGCTTTTCCAACATAAAGTAATTCACTATCCTCCCCATAAAAGCGGTAAACTCCCGGTTTGTCCGGGAGTTCAGCCAGTGTATCTTTTATTGATTGATTATTTAACTCTTCAGTTTCTTCCATCTAGTGTCAAAAGAAGTCCGGGATGTCTTGTATCACTTTTTGTTCTTGAGTAGAATCACTAAGCTGAACATGGTCAACCTTATATTTTGAACAATCAATTTCGACGGAAAGAGGTTTCTTTGGTGGCGGGAATTTTTCTTTAGGGATACCTACCGATGGATCGGCAAACACTTTTTGCATGAACAATGCCCAAATAGGCATAGCCATTCTTGAGCCTTGTCCCAAGTCCATAGTTCTAAAATGTATACTTCTGTCTTCTCCACCTACCCAGACTCCGGCGGCCAGCTTGCTGGTAACTCCAATAAACCAACCGTCAGAATAGTTTTGAGTGGTACCTGTTTTGGCACCAATTTCAGCACCGTTCCAAAGCAGGCCATATCTATTCAGTCCAAGGGCAGTTCCTCCTTTTTCTTCTGTGGCTCCTTTAAGCATATGCAGCATTAAATAAGCACTTTCTTCATTAAGTACTTCCACAGTTTTCGGGGTAAACTCCTGAAGCAGATTCCCATTTTTATCTTCTATTTTAGTAATATAGAAAGGCTCTGTCCATACACCTTCATTTACAAAAGTAGAGTAAGCGCCAACCAGTTCGTAAACGGAAACGTCATTCACCCCTAAGCATAATGCAGGCACTGCCTCCAAAGGGCTAGTAATTCCAAGTCTTTTGGCATAATCCACTACTGTTTCTGGCCCTATTTTTTTCATCATGTAAGCGGTAATGGAATTAATAGAATTTGCCATTGCTTTCCGAATGGTATAGACCTCTCCGCTAAACCCTTTTCCTGTACTGTTTTGGGGGGTCCAGGTTTTATTTTCATCATGTGTAGGGAAAGTTACCGGGGCATCTATTACTTCATAGCAGGGAGAGTAGCCAAGATCAATAGCAGAGGCATATACAATAGGTTTAAATGTAGATCCTGGTTGGCGTTTGCCTTGCTTTACATGGTCGTATTTGAAATGCTTATGGTCAATTCCTCCAACCCAGGCTTTAATATGGCCAGTGTGTGGGTCCATAGCCATGAATCCGGTACGCAGAAAATGTTTATAGTATTTTATGGAGTCAAGGGGAGACAATAAGGTGTCTATTTCTCCATTCCATGAAAACACCCGCATTTTAATTGGCGTTTTCATTACCTCCCAGATTTTGACAGTGTCTGAACCAAATTGTTTTTTCAAGTTTTTGTATCGGTCGCTTCTTTTGGCGGCATAGATGAGAAAGTCTTTGATCTCTTTGCCTTCTTCATCTACCCATGGGTTTCGTCCTTTCCAGTGTTCAAAGAAATTTGCCTGAAGCGTTTTCATATGCTGCTGAACTGCTTCTTCGGCATATTTCTGAAGTCGGGAGTCAATAGTTGTATATATTTTCAACCCGTCAGCATATAAATCAAATCCTCGCTCTTTACACCATGCCAACAGGTAATTGGTAATGACACTTCTAAAATAAGTGGCAAGCCCTTTATTATGATTTTCTACATCGTAAGTTAGAGTAATAGGTGTTTTTTGGAGAGAGTCTTTTAGTTCCCGACTTAGGAAACCATATTTATACATCTGCTCCAGCACCACATTTCTTCTACCTAGTGAGTTTTCAGGGTTCAATACCGGACTATAATAGGTTGGTGCTTTTAAAAGCCCTACCAGAACGGAGGCTTGTGGGATAGTAAGGTTATCCGGAGTGGTATTAAAAAAAGTTTTGGAAGCTACTTTTATACCAAATGCGTTACTGCCAAAATCCACGGTGTTCAGATACATCGTCATGATTTCTTTTTTGGTATAAGCCCTTTCAATTTTTATGGCCGTGATCCATTCTTTGGTTTTGATTATAACTGTCCTTAAGCCAGGTACTTTGCTCAATTTTCCTTCATACTTGGCACTTCTGGTGCTGAAAAGATTTTTAGCAAGCTGTTGGGACAAAGTACTTCCTCCACCCGCATTTCTTTGTCCTAAGAAGATGCTTTTTGTCAATACTCTAAGCATACCTCTGAGGTCAATACCTGCATGATATTCAAATCGGGAGTCTTCCGTGGCAATAAGTGCATTCACAAGATTAGGGGAAAGCTCTTCGTACTCCACCGGAGTTCTGTTTTCACGAAAATATTTGCCAAGGAGAATATTGTCACTGGTATATAATTCCGAAGCTACTTCACTTCTGGGGTTTTCCAGCACATCCAGCGTGGGCATTTCTCCGAAAAGGTTCCAAAAGTTAACAGATACCAGAAATACATATAAAACTAGTGAACCGACGATTCCAAGAAATCCGATCCACAGGCCGATAATTAGTTTTTTAAAAGGAAATCCTTTTTTCTCAGACATAGGTTAATAAT
>DATCKK010000132.1:0-1986 GCA_036562325.1 Cytophagaceae bacterium
GACCCTGATTGTTTTCATCTCCCAATAGTCAAATCTGTACTCCTCATAATCCCTGCGGATCTCTTCCTCGGCAGCCTGGTCCCGCACCGCGCCGGGATAAACCGGAATCTCCTTCTCATTCAGAGGCGCGGCCCCGATCAGCAGTGGTAAAAAGAATAGCATAAGAAAAAAAGAAAACCGGGTCCAATGTCCTCGCATTCGAAATCCTCCCTTAATCGTAATCCTTTACGTTTATCCACTTCAAGCATTGTTCAGCAAAGAATGTACTTGTTGTTATCTTATGTCCTAACTCAACCCTTCATGTTGGCGAGAGATATCCTTGAGCGACTTAAAACCTTTTTTAATTAGTACCTGATTTATTATAAAGGAGCGGTTCTAAACAAAAACTAAACAAAAAAAGGGGCGGAATATAATATCCGCCCTGATGTTTTTAACCACCGGTCCCCCAATGGTTTGCTTTTTCGATCATTTGGAGGTAATCTCCATGATCGCCTGTCTCCTCCAGCCCGCCCGTTCACGGACAATCGAATTAATGAAGACTAGAGGAATCAACAACTCCAAGATTAACACCCCATAATAACTAACCGGACACCAATACTGTTTTTCACGGTTTTTACTACTTTCACACCGCCTCAACCCCTTACCAGTCAACAAAAACAATTCCATAATACCTCACGAGCCCCATATTTTTACACTTTCTTTTCCTTCCGGCATTAACTGTAAATCCCTGTTGCAAATGTAGATCTAAACCTCATGCCTATTTAATTCAGATTAAGGCCAAAAGCCCTACTACCCAGCATTCTTTTATATAATCCCTCAAAATCCAATACTTCCTTCGGCATAGAGGTGATAGGCATTATCTTTAACACCGAAAACTGAAAATCATATTTTTTTCTCTCATCTTCTTTCACCAAATCTTGAAGCAATTTATTACCTCCAGTCCATCGGGAATGTATTTTGACCAGCGCCCCCATATACCATCCTTTCCAGTGGCTGCGCCAATATATTGATAACCGGTTTCTGTGTCTAATATTAAATAGACACCAGCGACTGAAGCTAACATCCTTCTCCATTCCCTGTTCGCATCCGGGTTAACCACAATATTTTCCAGTTCCCTAAAGCTAAGGATGATTTTATCGAATCCAGGAAACTCTTTTACATATTTCTACAATCTCTTTATCTTTTTCCCTGCTGAAATATTAATTCCAGGAAAGGGCCGCTTTTCCCCACTCAATAACAACTCTATCCAATAAATCTTCGAAACCTTCCAGTCGTTGCAATCGGTAATACCAGCCGTCCCTATGCATTATTTCCGTAACTAATTCTTTAAAAATGTATTCGCCCTTTAATGCAACCTCTTTGGCTTTCTTCTTTTCAATTACCTGATAAACATTATGAAATACAGCTTTTGTTGACTCGTCCCCAATAGTTGATACTACGAAGTCACAATCAAAAATCGGATTTGTCTGGTAACTCTGGTATGTTTCCAATTGCCCCTTTTCTAGCATCTCCTGGACATCATATCTTTTATCTTGGTGACGAACTATTTTAATCTTTTTGTATAAATCCAAACCTCTAAGTTCCAATAATTCCGCTAAGCCAAGCAATATACAACCTCCTTCATTAATCTAAGAAGGCTGGATCTCCAAAAGTTATGAAGCTCAACCAAATTGTGAAGAGCACTTCGGAATTATAGTGTAATAGCCGGATATCTTCCAAAACATGCTTCCTGAATAGGCCAATTCTTCAAACACAAAAACCTCTCCAATGAGAGGATCCCATACCTATAAAACACACTATCCTTAAATATAATTCAATTATTTCAATTGTTCAATCATTTTATTCAAATTTTATAACCTTCTCGAAAATACTATCTAAACTTGAGCGTAAACGCATGGCTTCAAGAATTCTAAATTTTATAGACAAGGACGTATTTTCGGCATCAGCTTCATCATAAACCGAAGTTGAAAGTATATCTCCTAATAC
>DATCKK010000197.1:0-14464 GCA_036562325.1 Cytophagaceae bacterium
GCAGTGAGTGTTTCCGTTACTAATGGAACCGGGTTTACCTGGCAAGGAGCGGGAACAAACGCAAGTGGATTCACCAGCACAGCAACCGATGTAGCAAGCACAACCGGTAACATTCAGGAAACATTGACAGCTACAACTGCTGCCAACGGAACAGTTACTTATACTGTTACCCCTACAAACGGAACTAACGGTAGCGGTGCAACCTGTGTTGGAACGGCTCAAACACATACAGTTACAGTAACGCCATCTGTTACCCCCTCTGTATCAATCAGTGCCAGCAAAACCACAATATGCGAAGGCGAATCTGTAACCTTTACAGCTAGTCCAACCAATGGCGGTGCTTCTCCTGGCTATCAATGGAAAGTAAATGGAAATAATGCAGGAACCAACAGTGCCACTTTCAGTAGCACTACCCTTAGTAATAACGATGTGGTTACGGTAGAAATGACATCCGATGCAAGTTGTCCAGATCCTGCAACAGTTACCTCCAATCAAATTACAATGACAGTAGAGCCGGTTGGAACCGCAAGTGTAACTATCTCTGCTTCAGAAACCCTTATTTGTAAAGGTGCTTCAATTACATTTACACCAACGCCAGTCAATGGAGGAACGCCTACTTATCAGTGGCTCGTTAATAATTCAGTTGTTGAAACAAACAGTTCAACCTTTACTTCTTCTACCTTAAATGATGGTGACGAAGTTAAGGCAATAATGACAGCAAGCGGTACCTGCGTAACAGGTTCTCCTGCGGAATCTAATGCAATAACTATAAACGTAACAGAGCCCCTTACTCCATCTGTAGTTATTGCATCTAATGCAACTAATAATGAAATATGTTCAGGCCAGGAAGTAACTTTCACTGCCACCCCTACCAACGGTGGCACTCCTACTTACCAATGGAAACTTAATGGGTCTAATGTTGGTACAGGCGCTACTTATACCAACAATTCTTTATCTCAAGGTGATGAAATTGAGGTAGAAATGACTACCTCTGAAACCTGTGTTACTTCAACAACAGCCACATCCAACACTATCACAATGACTGTAACCGGAACGGTTATTCCTAAAGTAACCATAACCTCTAATGAGACTACAATCTGTGAGGGCGAAGAAGTAATATTTACAGCAACTCCTGAAAACGGAGGCACTTCTCCTTCCTACCAATGGATGGTAAACGGAGTCAACGCAGGAACTGACAGTCCAACTTTCTCAAGTTCAGCATTGACAAATGGCGCTCAGGTAACTGTAGTTCTTACTTCTTCTTTAGGTTGTGCCTCTCCAAACACCGCAACCTCATCACCGGTTACAATTACTGTTAATCCAAATGTTACTGCAAGTGTAAGCATTACGGGGAATAATTCTATTTGTGAAGGCTCTACTGTAACCTTTACGGCTACTGCTAACAATGGCGGAACTTCTCCTTCCTACCAATGGAAAGTCAATGGAAATAACGAAGGAACCAACAGCAACCAGTTCAGCAGTTCTACTTTACAAAACGGAGATGTGGTAACCGTAGAAATGACCTCCAATGCAACATGCATTACCGGGTCACCCGCTACTTCTAACCCTATTACAATGAGTGTTGCTGCCAAGCAGGCTCCTTCCGTATCTATCACGGCAACTGCTACCACTATATGCTCAGGACAATCCGTAACATTCAGCGCTACACCAATAAATGGTGGAGCATCTCCTTCCTATCAGTGGTTGGTTAATGGAACCCCTGTTACAGGATCCGGAATAACCTATACCAGTACATCTCTTGCCAACGAAGATGAAGTTTGGGTAGAAATGACTACTTCGGAAACTTGTGTTACAACTAGCTCTCCGGTTAGTTCCAATAAGATAAAAATAAATGTCACACAAACGGAAACCCCTACTGTAACCATCGCTGAGATAAATAACAAAACCAACATTTGTGGCGGAGAAAGTTTAACATTCAAAGCGACTCCAAACAGCTCTGAGACTAACCCGGTTTACCAGTGGCAAATCAATGGCTCTCCTACTGGAGGAAATACTGATGAATTCACAAGTAATAGTTTACAAAATGGAGATGTAGTTACTGTAATACTTACTTCTTCTTTAAGTTGTGCTTCATCTCCTACTGCAACATCAAATCCTATTACTCTAACAGTTACCAACCCAGTAACTGCAACGGCTCAGATCACAGGAGTCAATGAGTTTTGCAAAGGAGAGCAAATAACATTTACTTCCAACACAACAAATGAAGGTTCGGCACCTACTTATCTATGGAAAGTAAATAATGTGGTTGTTGGAAATGGCCCAACTTATACAAGTAATAATTTAGGAAACGGAGATATAATAATCCTGGAACTACAATCAAATGCGACTTGTGTGACCAATCCTACAACAAGTTCCAATGCTATTACAGTTACTGTAAAAGAGCCTATTGTAATAACAGACCCACTTGTAAGCACTTCGGTTTGTGATGGATCAACTCTAAATCTTACCATTTCAGCTACCGGAAGTGGGCCTATAAGTTACCAATGGTATTTTGAGGGTGGTATTATGGCTGGAGAAACAAACAGCATATTATCAATACCCAATGTTAACTCTACACATGAGGGAACATATAAAGTTGAAATAAGCTCCTCCTGTGGAACAAAAGCATCACAAGGTTTTGTAGCTGTAAATCCTTCAGTAGATGTCACTAAGCAAGTAGAAGGATCAAAAATCTGCTTTAACGGAGATCCAACTGTAGTCGTACGCAACTCTCAACACAATGTATCTTATATAGCGTACAATGCATCTAACCAGGCATTAAATAATCCGGTACTGGGCAATGGCCAGGATCTAACATTAAACTTAAACATTTCCGGGTTGTCACCTGGTTCTAATACCATCACGATCAAAGCTTTGGCAGGAGGTTGTGGTAATGCCAACCTAACCCAGAAGGCAACAGTAATAATTTTAGATGAAGTAAGCAATGAAGACCTTATCGGGCCACTTAGCATATGCAATGACAATTTAGCAAATATACCATTTCACATTAGCCAGGTAGCAGGAGCTACAAGCTATATATGGTATGTAGGTTCGGCTGAGCTTGCGGGCCAAACACAAAATGCTGTTAACATAACTTTTGACAAAGCTCAGTTTACCAATGTCACAGTAATTCCATTGCTAGATGGTATTTCCTGTTCAAGTGCGTCTATTGTTGTTGAGCAAGTTCCGGCTTACGACGGAAGTGCCTTCTTATCGGTCAATGAAGATACCATTTGTGAAGGAAATGAAATTACCTTTAAACTTGAGAATATAAGCCCGGGAACGGTAGTGTGGTCAGCCCTTCCTGACTTTAGCCATGAAATAACTGGAAATAAAATCTCAAAAACCATACGATTTGACGCTGCAGGTACATACATTATTAGATTGGCATTTGAGCATCCATGCAACGGAACAATCCCTCTTGAAAAAGAAATAACCGTTATTGCAACTCCGGTTGCCAATGCAGGTTCAGATATAAAGCTGGAAGATTTTGCGACGGTTGTTTTAGATGGTAGTGCAAGTACCCAGGGCAACTTATATACTGCCCTTTGGACAAGCAGCGATCCTTCATCAGAAATATCCCGGCCATTCTCATTAATCACAGCAGTAGTACCGAAGTCAGTTAAAACCACTTATTTCCTGACTATAACCTCCACCAATGAGGCATCATGTTCTGCATTCGATGAGGTTAATGTTGAAATAGACCTTTTGGTAAAAGTGCCAAACATCTTCTCTCCTAATGGTGACGGAATACATGATTACTTAATGGTAAATAATATAGAGCTATTCCCTAATGCCGTAATGTACATTTACAACCAATGGGGACAAGAAGTATATAGAAGTTCGCCAGGATATAAAGATCCATGGGATGGCACAAAAGGTGGCAAGCCAGTCCCTGTATCTACTTATTATTATGTACTGGAGTTAAACGAAGAGGATTTTGGCCCTATCAAAGGCTCTGTAACAATTGTTAAGTAATAAACCCGAATTAGAATAAAGACATGAGAATAATATTTAAAAATTGGAAAAAGGAACTTCTGCTGATACTTTTTATACTGACAGGTATAGCCTCGTTTGGCCAACAACAGGGACAGTACAGTCAGTACATGATGAACTATTTTCAGATAAACCCCGGAATAGCTGGAACAGAAGACTTCCTTGATTTGAAACTGGGTTATAGAATGCAATGGGCAGGGTTTGACGGAGGACCAAGAAACTATTATGTCTCCGGCCACCTTCCCCTAAACAGGCTACATAATAAAGTACTTCGTGGAAGAAAAAGCAAACCGCACCATGCTATGGGGGGAATTATACAAGGACAAACACTGGGACTACTAAGACATAATTCTGCGCATATGGCTTATGCTTACCACATTCCTTTAGACCGGTCTACATATCTTTCGATGGGGGCCACTGCAGGAGTTAAGCAAATCACCGTTGATCATGACAGAATGTATTGGGGAGATTTACAAATAGACCCTGCTGCTATGGTAGATACGCGATACAAATTTGACATGGGGGTAGGATTTTGGTTTTATACTCCCAAATATTTCGCGGGAATTTCATCCATGCAAATCCTGAGAAACAGACTGGACTTTTCAGAAAGCAATAATGGCAATGGTGTATTAGACCGACACATGTACCTTACAACTGGATATAAATTTAAACTTGATCCGGACTTTTTTCTCATTCCATCAGTGTTAATTAAAGGCACAAGGTCCGCTTATACCGCAGATCTTAATGCTAAATTAAGATTCCACAACCCAAGATATCACACTCAATTCTGGGGAGGAACTAGTTACCGACACAAAGATGCAGTAGTATTAATCGCAGGAATGGGAATACCATTAACCAAAGTTCGTCCCAACCAAAAACACGGAAATAAAACCATGTTAGATATTTCTTACGCTTATGACATCACAACTTCAAAGCTAAGCAATTATTCTAACGGGACACATGAAATTACAATAGGGTTAAGATTACCGGCAGGAGGTAGTGTTATTTCTCCTTCCGATTTTTGGTAAGATCAAAAATCACATTTGGTTAAAAAAGGCTGTCCAAATAATAGTGGACAGCCTTTTTATTTCTTAATCAACTCCGTTTTTCAATAACTACTCCAACTCCCACCATCTTTTTCCATCCTTATCCAACAAATCTTTTGCCTGCACTTTGGTAAGCTTTGTAAGAAAATCCATTTCATCATTGATTGCCTGAAGGTTAATCCTGCTTTCTCTAAACAAAAGCAGGGCACCATAAAACACAAAGCAGGCACCACTAAGAGTTAAAATAATAGGTATGTATCCGCCAAATGAAATATTTAAGAAATCCATGATTCCAATAACAATACTTGTTGCCACAAAAATGACAAGAGCTGAGTATAAAATACTCATTGTCTTCTGTAATAACTTCGACCTCCTTACATATTTGATCATAAGATGAAATAAAATTTCTTTTTTGAATACCTCCAATTCCAAAAGCTCTTTCTTCATCGCCATCTCCTCAAAGCTTTCCGATATCTTTCTCGTTCTTTCAATTGTCCTGCTCAACCTCTGGGAGGTAGTAAGAATCAGTTGTCCGGTTGCTAATATTAATACAGTCGGAGTAATGATGGCAGATAATATAGCTAACGATTTTGCCAAAGGGTCCATAAATCATCATTGAAGCTAATCATTAAACAAATAAGGATAGATCTTGTTTATATAACGTTAATAGCAGCACCAACAACAAAGAGGAATATGGAAAAACCCATATGGTTTTGGATAGTATTACGAATAATTGCGTTTTTGCTAACACTGCTATTTCTAATGATGATTTTCGGATGGTAACATAGCAAAGCTTATTAATGAATATGCATACTCTCTACACTTGATCCTTTTCGCAAAGCGAATTCGCTATCCAGCAAATAAGCACCAGATACAACAACGTGTTCTCCTTCTGTAAGTCCTGAAATAATTTCTACTTTATCTTTGGCAACTATGCCAGTTTCTACCATTCGCGGCACATACTCTCCGTCTTTCTCCTCTATCCAAACAGTGGTCTTTGATGGATGAAAAAGAAGCGAAGAATAAGGTATAGTGATGGCTTTTCTAAACTCAGGAGCAAATGCTACTGTAGCTCTTGCTCCTGGCTTTATCTTTCTATCCTTATTTATGATAGCTATCTTTATTTCATTTATCCTTGTACCTTCTCTGATAACGGGATCTTCAAAAACCACCTTCCCTGCCAATCCTTTGCTCAAACCTTCTATGAATACAGTCACCTCCATACCCAATTTGAAATGATTCAAATCTTCAGGATATACTTCTGCATTCACCCATAACTCCGAATAATCCGAAACTTGTAATATATCTGTTCCTTCACTTACATAATCTCCCTCATTAATAAATACTTTATCAATCGTTCCTGTAATATTACTATAGAACGGAATTATTGCCATTCCCTTCTCCACGCTTATAGCATCTATTTGCTTTTCCGACAAACCCCAGATCAATAATTTATCCTTAGCCGTCCTCAATAATTGTTCATAGTTAACCGGCCCGTTTTTAAGTGTTTTTGCTTTTTCCTTTAACATAAAATATTCTTCAATAGCCGACTCCATTTCTTCACTATAAACATCAAAAATTCTGCTTCCTTTCTTAATATGCTGATTCTCCGTTTTATAATATAACCTTTCCACTCTTCCCGGAATTCTGGAGGAATATATGTTAACTTTATTAGGATTTGCCGCAACTTCCGCCCGAAAAGACAAAGGCTTTCCAATCTCATCGGCCTTAACTTTTTCCGTCTTAATATTCCCCAAGCGGATTTGATCTTCACTTAACTTTATTCCGATGGAATGCACACTCGTGCCTTCAACTCTTGTTAAATCCATTTTGCAAATAGGACATGTGCCCGGCCTGTTCTGAACTATCTGAGGATCCATAGAACAGGTATAATATACGCCTTCTTCTACCTGGCCTGCCTTGTGATTACAAGAAGCAAACAAAACAATTATTAATAGAAGAAGAATATTCAGAGAATTTATTTTCATAATCAATAACTCACTTTTTAATCAGCATTCAATAAGATGAAACGTATAGGATTACAATCCCAAATTCAGACTAAACTTTACAACAAATTATTCCACTTTAATACTACTTTCACTATCTGTCAAATAAGAAGCTGCTGAAGCAATTTCATCATTTGCAGAGATACCGGTTAACACTTGAATAAAACCATTCGTAATAATTCCAATCTCTACCTCCAATGATTTGAAATGCGATCCTTCCTTTTTGAAAACAATAAATTTATTACCCAAATCATAAACTGCTTTTTCAGGTAACCAAAGTCCTTTAACCGGCCGGGTGGATATCTCTGCATTAAGCAATGAGTTGATTTTAATAGCACCTCCAGCATTAGGCAATATTACCCGTGCTCTGATAGTTTGATATTGTTCATTTAAGACAGATTCGATATAGCTTATCTTTGCAGATATGGTATCAGAGCTACCCTGAATAACAAGGGCCACCGGATCTCCCTGATTTACGGAAGTTATATCTTTTGCATAAATATTTAATATCCCCCAAACGATATCTGTATTGGCAATTTTCATTACCGGAGTAGCTTTAGAAATAAAAGCTCCTTCTTTGAGTAGCTCCTTCCTTAGTCCATTACTATTATCATCCACCAGGGAGGCATTCATACTATTCATGGAAGAAACATTCGACATATTAAAAGCAGGATCATCCATCCTGATAAGGAAACCAGTGTATGGACTGTAAACCGTAACACTTGATTTATGATCATGATGATTTAATTTATCAATCTGTAAAGATGTTAACCCTAACAATTCAAGTTTCTTTCGGGCTTTTTTTAACAAATACTCATCGGTTTCATTCTTCTTAAGAAATACGTATTCTTGTTGTGCTGCAATAAGACTATGACTAAAGACATCAAATAATGGTTCACCTTTTTTTACCGGCTGGTACTCATATCGCTTATACAACTTTTCAATTCTTCCTTCAAAACGGGATGAAACATTATTGACTCTTTGAGGATCATAAGTGATAAAACCAGAGACTTTTAGCTTTGCAGCAAAAGAAGTATCTATGGGCTTTACTACAGGAAGTTCTCCCTGGACATACTCATTAACAGGCATAACAATCATATCTTTTGTTACCCCGAAAAACTTATCCTCTCTTTTAACAAGATCCATTTTACACACCTTACATACACCGGGAGAATCCTGTTCTTGGCCAGGACACATAGGACAGTAATAGGTAACCGGCTCATCCGAATGGCTGTGGTGATGAGAATGTTCATGTTTATTCTCTTGTGAACAAGAAAATAACAAAACAAGAATCGTACAATAAATAAGTATTATTCCAGGCGATTTCATTTTCATTACTCCTTTTCAATAATTCGTTCGTACGCAGCCTCCAGCATTAACCTTTCCGCGATAAGATCCAAGTGTGCTATCTTTGCCATTTTGAGTGCCATCCAGGCATCAATAGCCATAAACAAATCCTCCTTCATGTGTTCAAATGAAACAAGGCTTGCCTTATAGTTCTTCTCCAATACGGGCAATATATTTTTCTCATACATTTCAATTTGTGCCTGTTTGGAATGAATTTCCTGAAGTAACAGACTTAACTCTCCCATCAGCTTATTAATAATTGCTTCCTTTCTTCTTTCTAATGAAGCAATTTCAAATCCTGCACCCTTTATACTTGCTTTATAGCCTTTATCGGACCAGGGCGCTATCGGAATTGTTACCATACCCATTAAATTAAATTGGTTGGGCACGGAACCAAAAGAACTCATGTGTCCATATTCTATACCAAATTGGGGATATCGTTTACTCTGTTCAAATCGTTGCTTCAACTGTAAAGCCTTTACAGACTCTTCGATTTGTTGCAAATCGCTTCTGGAGGCGAGTAAAGAAATAGAATCAACAGAATAATCCGAAGACAAACTTACCTGATAAGACGTATCAATCTGAAACACGAATGACTTGTCCTGATTCATAATAGTATTTAGCTGAATGTTTTTCTGACGAATTTCATTTTCATACATTACCTGCATATTGTAAAGATTATACAACTCCGATTTGGCTTTATATACTCTTGACAATAAGTTTTGATTATAGGTAAAACCAATCTCCGCGCTCTTAATCATAACATCCAGCAACTCCTGGCTTTCTATCAATACCTTTTTCTTTTTTTCAAGCACCAGCCATTCATAATACAACTGCTTGGCTTTTACTATCAATTCCTGACGCTCATTCTTCTTCATTTGTTCTTCTACACCGCTCATGCTTTTCATATACTTCTCTTCTGCCCTTAGCATTGCAGGATTTGGAATCATTTGCCGGCCGCTAATCATAAATGCGCCCATATCTCCCTTTAAATTATAAGGCGTCATCCACAACCCTGACTCCACAGTAGGAGGTTCCCAGGCACGTACACTTTTAGCATAAGCGTTTATGGCATTGACTCGCTCTGTGTATTGAGCAAGAGCAGGATTTTCTTCAATTTTGGAAAGAATCTCCTCAAGGGTCATCACCTTTTTTATATTCAATGTATCGGTTGCTTCTGACACCAATTGAATACACAATATATGAAGCAGTAACCCTATATATTTCAAGCTTCTCATAAACTTAACTTAGTTTCACAGACTTCTTTAACTCATATTCCTTCACCAATTGAAATATTACGGGAAGGACAATTAATACAAATATGGTAGACGTAATAAGCCCAAATACAAAAGGAATGGTAATGGGCTTCATCACATCACTTCCTGTTCCTGTAGCAAACAACACCGGCATTAATCCAAGAATATCCACCAACACCGTCATCAGTTTGGGCCTCAGACGTAAAACAGAACCTTGGTAAACAGCATCTTTTATGGCAGACACAGTCATACGTAATCCCTTTTGCTGTAATTCCCTTTCCTTATTTGCCATACTTTCATTCAAATAAACCATCATTAAAACACCTGTCTCTACAGCAATTCCAAACAAAGCAATAAATCCCACTGCCACAGCTACGGAAAAATTGACATCAAAAAAGTAAATAGAATAAGCACCTCCAACCAGTGATACAGGGATACTTGTAAGTACAATCAAAGAATCTTTTATTGAATGAAAGGTAAAATAAAGAATCACACAGATAATGAGGAGTACCACCGGAAGTATCATTTTTAATTGATTCTCGGCACGAACTTTATTTTCATACTGGCCACTCCATTCCAGGAAATATCCTTTCGGCAGCTTTTCAATAGCTTTATCAAGCCTTTCCTTTGCTTCTGCTACAGTACTTCCAAGATCCCTTCCCCGAACATTAAATAAAACCGTACCACGCAGCATGGCATTCTCTGAAATAATCATAGATGGCCCATCAGCGACCTTTACATCAGCAATTGCAGATAATGGAATGGAACCGTAGTCCTTCGTTTGTATCAAAATATTCTTAATATCCTCAAAAGACTCACGAAAGTTTTGCCCAAAGCGGGCAGCTACATTAAACCGTTGCCTTCCTTCTACAGTAGTAGTTAATGGAACGCCACCCAATGCACTTTCAACAATCATGTTCACATCATCCACAGAAAGTCCATAGCGACCTATCGCTTCACGATCGATAGAAATATCAAGATACTTGCCACCGGTTATAGGTTCTACATATAGATCTTCAAGCCCTTCAATACCTCTCAATGCTTCTTTCACTTTGTGAGACCAGACATTAATCGAATCCAGGTTTTGCCCATATACTTTAATACCTACATCAGTCCTTATTCCCGTTGATAACATATTGATGCGGTTGATGATAGGCTGTGTCCATCCGTTAACTACGCCCGGTATTTGAAGTTTACTGTTCAACTCATTGATAATATCCTGCTTGCTGCGCCCTTTTCGCCATTCTTCCTGTGGCTTTAACAAAATGATAGTTTCAATCATACTCATAGGAGAGTTGTCCGTTGCAGAACTCACTCTTCCTGCCTTACCCAATACATGTTCCACTTCAGGAACTGACTTAATTATTTTATCCTGTACCTGAAGTATTCTTTTAATTTCGGAATTGGATGCATCTGGCAAAGTCACAGGCATAAACAAGATAGATCCTTCGTCCAATGGAGGCATAAATTCAGACCCTATGTTTATTATCAATGGAACACTGCCGATAACCAAAGCAACACTTAATGCAATCGTAGTCTTTTTCCACTTAAGGCATGTATTGATAACAGGCGAATACAGTTTTATAAATACTCTTGCAACGGGATGTTTCTTTTCCGGAACCATCTTTCCTTTCAAAAAAACAACCAATAATGCCGGAACAAGTGTAATTGCAATAATAGCAGAACCTGCCATTGCAAAGGTTTTCGTTAGTACCAGCGGAGTGAACAGTTTCTCTTCCTGTCCGGTAAGGAACAGTATAGGCATGAAAGATATTAAGGTAATCAATATAGAATTGAATACTGCCTTACCAATCAGCCTGGAAGATTTCTCTATTCTTTCAACTCTTTGTTTTTCCGTAATCATAATCTTCTTTATACTTCTTCTCCTTCTGAAATACTTCTGAAGGCATTTTCAACCATAACAATACCGGCATCTACCAAATCTCCTATGGCTAAGGCTATGCCGGCAAGGGACATAATATTGGAAGTAACATTAAACATATTCATCAAGATGAAACCTATCAAAACAGACATTGGGATGGTAATGATTACAACCAGTGCACTTCTGGCATGAAGCAACAGAATAAAGAGGACAAGAGAGACTACTATGATTTCCTCAATCAATGCGTCTTTTATTGTAGCAATGGTTGCCTGTATCAGATCGTTTCTGTCGTAAGCAACTTTAAATTTTACTCCCGGAGGAAGCCCTTTTTCTACCTCCTTTATTTTTTCCTTTACATTCTTAATTACTTCTTCCGCGTTCTCTCCATACCTCATTACCACTACTCCGCCAACAACTTCTCCATTACCATTTTCATCAAATATCCCAAGACGGAGTTCACTGCCCATTTGTACAGTGGCAACATCTTTTATTTTTAAAGGAATAGAGTTAGTTGTAGCCAATGCTATTTCTTCTATATCTTTTATCCCTTTTATATATCCCTGGCTTCTTATTATGTATCCTATATCATTCACCTCTATTTTTCTTCCTCCCACATCATTATTATTTGCCCTTATTGCTTTTAACACATCCATTAATGGAATTTTGTAATAGGCGAGTTTATTGGGATGAATGGTTACCTGATATTGTTTCTGAAAACCTCCAAAAGAAGCTACTTCACTTACCCCCTGTACATTCTGAAGCGCGAACTTCACATACCAGTCCTGCAAAGCTCTGAGTTCTCCCAAGTCATAATCTTTGGCATCAAGGGTATACCAGAATATATGCCCCACGCCTGTGCCATCAGGGCCAAGGCTTGGCAACACTCCTTCCGGCAATAGTTTACTTGCATAACTCAGGCGCTCCAATACACGGGATCTAGCCCAATAAATGTCCGTATCGTCATCAAAAATGAGATAGACGAAACTCATACCGAACATGGAAGTACCACGGATATTCTTTACTCCCGGAATGCCTTGAAAATTCGTAACTAATGGATATGTAACCTGATCTTCTATAATCTGCGGCCCTCTTCCCATCCACTCCGTAAACACAATCACCTGGTTTTCGGACAAGTCCGGAATAGCATCGATAGGGTTGTTCTTTACCGCAAATATACCTGCGATAAACAGTACAATAGCAGCTACAAAAACAATCCACCGATTGCGAATGGAAAAGCCTATTATATTTTCAATCATAATGCGAATATTATATTAGCTCTGATGTTTAGTTCTCCCGGAAAGATTATGAAAACTTTCCAGGAGAACTTGTTGAAAGGCAGCATACAATTGCATTGCTATAAATGATTCAGCTTATATCAATTATGCAATGTCCTTTCATATTGACAGCAACTGTGCAAACCTTCATAGGCAACATCGTCGGCTTTCACCTTTTCGGTGTCATAGCCTGAGCGGGCAATGGCATTATGAATTTCCACCTCTGATATTTCAGCAGAAACATAGGCAACTTCAATGATCTTTGTCTCTTTATTCCATACTGCCGAACTGACTGCGTTCAAATCTTTCAAAGAACCTTCTATTGTTTTCTTACACATATCACAATTACCAGTTACTTTAAATGAAATAACCTGATCAGCTTCTGCTTTTTTGGAACCACAAGCGAATAGCATAGCAATACTTATTGCTATAGAAAGAATAATAGCTTTCATAGTAATAATTAATTAAGTGTTAGATTAAATGATTGAATAAATAAGACAGGCCAATGCACTCCGGCACTACCTAATGAAGTCTCTTAAATGAGATGAGTTATTAAAAGGAAAAAATTATATTATGAGTGAGCAGTTAACAATATACAATCCCTCTTTAGGAGCAGGAGGAGAGGAACCTGAATAGAATGAGTAGTCATCTGAAATAATTATCAAAGGATAAAATACAAATGACTCTGTTATTTGTATTGCTTTGAATAGCTGTATATCTGACTGAGCCTTGAAAAAATCATCATTTATTTTTTTAAGCTCAGGTTTGGAGTTGCAGCAGCCATCCTTGTCTACATCATCACAACAAGCTTTTTCAATCACTTTGCCCATGTCTTTGCAATAAAAGGCATTAGATGCCACCCCGATAGTTGTTGCTATCAGAAAGACCGGGATCAAAAGGATTGAAAATATATTTTTCATTGGTACTAATTTAATAAACTAATACGTAAAATAGAATATTAAAGTATATAATTGTTTTTTAAACTTAATTCTACTCTGTTATATTTTATCGATCTCAATTTTTAATCACAAACTGTCCGTCTTAACAATATGTCTTGATTGTCTTTCATTCGTTGCCATTAATGATGCCTTTCCCGCCAAAGTGAGAAAGAAAAAAGCCGGACTATTTCAAATAACTTCTTTCAATCCGGCCATTCAATTACTTTACTTCTCCCTTTACTACAAAACCTGCTTTCTCTACTACTTCTTTTACTTTTTCTTTATCCAGGTTTTCTCCTGTCACTGTAAGAACTTTTTCAGGAACTTTGGTGTCTACTTCCCATTTTTCAATAGACTTTTCATTATTTAAGTATTCCGTCACTTTAGCGACACAATTTTCACAGTTAATATTAGTTTTAAATTTATAAGTTATCATATTCCTTTAAATGGTGATTATATTATACCTACAAAAATAAAGCATCTGTCAGGATTTAAGTTTACAGGATTTTCGAAAAGTTTTACAGGATTTTGAGGCCAGGTTCAGGAATCAACCTAATAGAAATGGAATTATCAGCTGAACATATAAAGCTAAAACTTAGAGCATGTTTAGCCAAATTTATGGCCGCAGGGAATTTCGTGGCCTTAATTTTAGAACCTAAATTCTTCTAAAAGTTAAATTTATTATCAGAATCAGTATAAAAACGAGGAAAAATATGATT
>DATCKK010000218.1:0-3005 GCA_036562325.1 Cytophagaceae bacterium
GAACAGAAAGTGGTAAAAGCGCCGAAGCCCCCTAAACCTGCAAAAGCAAAATCTGAAAGCAGTGTAGATGGTGGAAAAGTGTTTATGATAATATTAATCATTTTACTAACCGGTGCGGTGGGGTATTTGGGATTCGATAAATTTCAAACGGAAGCTTTTGTTGCAGATGTTCAAAAATCTAATGAAGACCTGAAAGTAGATATTAATAGTAAACTGGAAGAAATTAATCACCTTCAGGATAGTATTAAGTTAGTAATTGCCGAAAAAGAAGCATTAGGTCTGGAACTCGCGGATGAGCGGGCAAAGCTGGCTGAATTGGAAGACTTAAAAGTTCAGCTTCAATCTAAAGAACTTTCAATCAATGCTCTTAACAATAAGCTAGCCGGATTTCAGAAAAATTATAATAAAGTAAAAGCGAGTGTTTCTACTCTGGAAGAGCAAAACCAACAGTTATTGCAGGAAAAGCAACAGCTAATAGAAGTAGTTAAAGCCAAAGAAGATTCTTTAAAAGTGTTGGCTACACTTCACGCAGAACTTGCTCAAAAGGTAGCGATTGCATCGGAAGTAAAAGCAGAAGGTATAGATTTTACCGTATTCAACAGTGCCAAGAAAGAAGTGACACCATCAGCCCCTGCTACATATAAAGCAATGTTGGTAAATAAAATAAAAGTTGTTCTGAACCTGGCACAAAATGAAGTGATTACCGGAAAAAAAGAAATTTATTTTAGATTTATCGATGCCAGTGGTACTACATTGTATGCAGGAGATAAGAGTATCCTGATCAATGGTAAAAAAATTCCTTATACGGCTAAAGATTATGTAGACTTTGATTTGTCAGATAAACCGTCTATTGGCTTTAATTATAACGTGGGCCATCGTATGAAGCCGGGTGTTTATAAAATAGAGTTCTATGCGGATAATAAGAAAATCGGAAGCAGCGAATTGATTTTAACTAAGTAGTAATTATTGCAACTGTAGAATATAATCATACAAAAAGCCGGAGCATCCTCTCCGGCTTTTTTAGTTTAGGAATCGGACAAACTCAGTATTTATACAAATTTAAATTTGTCCCCGTCAAACAAGCCCAGGTCACTTAGTTTCAAGGAAGGAATAACCAGTAAGGCCATAAAAGAAAGCGTCATAAAAGGCGATGCAAGTGAGCTTCCCATTGCTTTGGATATTTTATCCATCTCGGTGTATTTGCGGGAAACAGTATAGCCGTCTTCAGCAGACATAAGGCCTGCTACCGGTAAAGGCAGGGAATAAATAGTGTTTTTATAAACAGCGGAAATACCTCCCTGATTTTTTATCACTTCGTTGACCGCCATGGTAAGAGCTTCATCATTGACACCTACTGCTACAATATTATGTGAATCATGTGCCACCGAGGAGGCAAGGGCTCCTTCCTTTAAACCAAACCCTTTGATGAAAGCCAAAGCAGGAGGGGCATCTTTATATCTGTTTACTACTGTTAGTTTCAGGATATCTTTTTCCGGTGCAGTTTGTAAATATCCGTCTTTAAGCTCCAGTTCCATGTCCAGTGCATTGGTGATTAATTGTCCGTCCAGCACTTCAATAACCTTAACTTTTGAAGCATCTGATTTTAAATAAAAATCAGTAACGGACTTAGGCTGGCAGTTAAATTTATTAATAACCGATGTAGGAATACGAGGTATTTTACTTTGTTTGTTTTCAGCTACTAATTCACCATTGACATAAGTCTTTTGAATGGTAAAGTCCGTCAGGTTATCAATAACAATAAAGTCGGCAGGATCATTGATTCTTAACAAACCAACTTCCAGCCCATAATGTATTACCGGATTTATACAAGCTGCTTTTAGTACTTTGAAAAGGTCAATCTTTTTGGCAAGCGCCCTTTTCACCAATTCGTTGATATGTCCTTCTTCGAGATTGTCAGGATGTTTATCATCGGAGCAGAACATGATGTGGTCTTCATAGTCATTCAAAAGGTCAATTAAAGCTTCAAAGTTTTTGGCGGCACTACCTTCGCGTATGAGTATTTTCATGCCTACCTGCAATTTGTCCAGTGCTTCTTCTTTCGTAAAACACTCATGATCGGTAGTAATACCTGCAGCAGCATATTGTTTTGCCTGATCACCCCGAAGCCCTGGAGCATGGCCGTCAATTACTTTACCATATTTTTGGGCAATTTCGAGTTTTTTATAGACCGTCGGATCTTTGAACAAAACTCCGGGCCAGTTCATCATTTCAGCAAGGTATTTGATTTCAGGCTTTTGAAGTAGTGAATCAATATCTTTGGCGGTTACTTCTGCACCTGCTGTTTCAAAGGTAGTAGCCGGTACACAGGAAGGAGCACCGAAGTAAAACTTGAAAGGCACTTTCTTTCCATTATTGATCATATATTCTACTCCTTCTGTACCTAAGACATTCGCAATTTCATGCGGATCGGAAACGGTTGCAACGGTTCCGTGAACTACTGCCATTCGGGCAAACTCCGAAGGGACAAGCATAGAACTTTCAATATGTACATGTGCATCTATAAAGCCGGGAAGGAGATAGGTATTGTCAGCAGTGTCGGTTTCTTTAATATCTTTTATCTTGCCATTTTCTACTGTTACCAATGCTTTGTAAATACGTTTGCCCTGAACATCTATAATATTTCCGGATAGCTGAAATTCTTTCATTTAATAGCTGTTTAAATTGATTCCTTAAGTAACTAACAAATTAAAATTTTATCAAATAAAAAAAGTGAATATATGAGGATAATAGGTAGTTGCGGGAGAAATTTATTTTAATTTTTCCCAATCGGATTTAATCAAATCCTGTTATTTCAGGTTTGGTAATTACTGATACAACCGATATATTCGGACATTATAGAATCGAGGACAACATAAGATTGATTGTAAATATGAACCCATTACTTCAAAAGTTTCATACTCCATTTGGTACTCCGCCATTTCAACAAATTAAAAATGAGCATTTTCTACCGGCTATAAAGGAAGCTATAAAAAAAGGGAAAGAAG
>DATCKK010000224.1:0-3244 GCA_036562325.1 Cytophagaceae bacterium
CCATCATTGACTAAATTTACTTCAATTGTCATTTCTGTTATTTCAATAGGTGAAAATTTTTGCAAATATAATCTAAATAAAATTTTGGTATTAGAGTTAGTGGCAAAATTTTATTTGGATTTTTTCATATTTTAAAAGAAAGCGCGAAATTTAATTTTGGAAATTTTACAAAAAAAGAAATTATATATATCTTTGGTTAGTAAAGATACCGTAATTCGCAATAAAATTAGAGCATTTAAAGTTGTAATTTGTTATCTTGTAATGTTTGCGGTAAGCCTTTCTTAAGATATTCGGCAGATCAATAACTGATTCCCGTTTCATAAGACTAAACATAAGAATTTTGGTATGGAAGGGCTTTAAAAAATAATGATTCACAAAAGACTAAATAATAGATAATGAGCACTGAAGTAAAGAACATCAGCAACCTATCGGAAAAGATCAGTCCTGAGGCGAAAGAGGATATTTTGGATTTGGAGGCTAAAATCAAAGCTTATAGAAATCTTCAAATGGATGAAGATAAATTCAGAGCTTACAGGCTGGCCAGAGGTGTTTATGGACAAAGACAGGAAGGGGTGCAAATGGTGAGAATAAAATTGCCATTTGGTAGATTAAATCCCAGATTGCTGGTTAGAATAGCGGATATTTCAGACCGTTATGCAGCTCATAATTTACACCTTACCACCCGTCAGGATATCCAGCTTCATTTTGTGAAACTGGAAGATACACCTAAAGTTTGGGCGGAGCTGGAAGAAGAAGGCGGTACATTGAGAGAAGCATGTGGTAATACTGTTCGTAATATTACCGGGTCCTGCACTGCAGGGATTGACCCCAATGAACCTTTTGATGTTTCTCCTTATGCTTACGAGCATTTCCGTTATTTCCTGCGAAATCCGATTTGTCAGGAAATGGGAAGAAAATTTAAAGTATCTTTTTCTTCCAGTGAAGAAGATTCCGCTTTTGGCTTTATGAATGACTTAGGTTTTATACCTAAAGTTAAAATAGTGGATGGTAAAGAAGTTAGAGGGTTTAAGGTATTTGTTGGGGGAGGTTTAGGTGCTCAGCCTTACCTGGCACATGTTGCTTATGAGTTTTTACCTGAAGACCAGACTATTCCTTTTAATGAAGCGGTTATCAGAGTATTTGACCGATATGGTGAAAGAACCAAGCGACATAAGGCAAGATTGAAATATCTTATTGCACAAATCGGAATGGAAGAGTTCATGAGAAGGGTAGAAGGAGAAAGAAAAGCATTAAAGACAAAGTCTTATTTTGTTGACAGGAATATACTTCCGGAAGCTAAGCCTTCCGATTACGAGTTTAAGATTGAAGAACCTGTTGATAAGAAGAAGTTTGAGGCCTTTGTAAAAACCAATACTTTCGAGCAAAAGCAAAAAGGGTATTACGGGGTTTATGTGAAGGTGTTTTTAGGTGATATGGCTACTGATACCGCCAGAGAATTTGCCGAGATCATTAAAAAGTATGCCAGCGATGATTTCAGAGTTACGGTTAATCAGGGCTTTTTATTGAAGTTTGTAAAGAAAGACGCTTTACCAGCCTTATTTAATGAATTGGATAAATTGGGACTGGCAGAGCCTGGTTTTGATAGTACGGCGGATATTACAGCTTGTCCCGGTACAGATACCTGTAACCTGGCTATTTCCAGCAGTACCGGTATATCAGGCGAGCTGGAGCGAATGATCCGGGAGGAGTTTCCTGATTTGATCTTTAATAAAAACATTAAGATCAAAATAAGCGGATGTATGAACGCCTGTGGCCAACACTCCATAGCTAATATTGGCTTCCATGGAATGTCGATAAAAAATGGCAATTACGTACTTCCTGCTATGCAATTGTTATTAGGAGGGGGGCTGGAACCGGATGGTACCGGAACTTTGGCTGATAAAGTAATAAAGCTACCAAGCAGAAGATGTCCGGATGCCGTTAGAATGATCTTAACTGATTATGAAGAAAACGCACAAGAAGGTGAATACTTCAACAACTATTACAGGAGAAGAGTAGCAGAAGATAAAATGTATTTCTATAAAATGCTTAAGCCGTTATCGGATTTAAGTACGCTGAATGAAATAGATTATATTGACTGGGGACATACGGAGAAATATGTAACGGCAGTAGGAGTAGGAGAATGTGCAGGAGTTATGTTGGACCTTGTAGCTACTTTGTTAGTAGACACTCAGGATAAGTTGAGTTGGGCGAAAAAAGCCTTCGAGAAAGGATTGTACGCTGATTCTATTTATAGATCTTACACTACCTTTATCACCGGAGCCAAAGCTTTGCTTACCAGTGCGGCTGTTAACTGCAATACTCATATTGGTATATTAAATGACTTCGATGAGCATTTTGTAAATAAAGGCCTGATGGCTATTTCAGGAAATAGTTTTGTAGAGCAGGTAACACGAATGAGCAACGAAGAACCAACCAGGGAATTTGCTGAAACCTATTTAAATGAAGCTTCTTTGTTTGTTGACAAAGTTCTTGAATATAGGAACAAACAAGTAGCTGCTCAATAATATCATAGTTTAGATGAGAAGAGCAAGATTGACATTAGTGGGGGCGGGCCCAGGTGATCCGGATCTGATTACCGTAAAAGGAATAAAAGCATTGGCAGATGCGGATGTAGTTCTGTATGATGCACTTGCTCATCCTGGCCTATTGGCTTATGCGCCTTCGCATGCCATCAAAATATTTGTTGGTAAAAAGAAAGGGGTATGTCAGTTTGCTCAGGAAGATATAAATAGGTTAATTGTTGAGAATGCTTTAAGGCATGGGCATGTTGTTCGATTAAAGGGAGGTGACCCTTTTATTTTCGGAAGGGGGCATGAAGAGATTCTATATGCTCAGGCTTTTGATATTGAAACATCTGTTGTTCCGGGTATCTCCAGTTCTTATTCTGTAGCAGAGTTGGAAGGGATACCTTTGACAAGAAGAGGCGTTAATGAAAGTTTTTGGGTGGTTACAGGAACTACCAGAAATCATGAGTTGTCAGAAGATATTGCTATAGCTGCCAGGTCAACAGCTACGGTAGTAATATTAATGGGAATGACTAAACTTTCTGAGATCGTAGAAGTGTTTCAGAAAGAAGGAAAGGGGAGTGTTCCGGTAGCTGTAATCCAGAATGGTTCTTTGCCTGAAGCAAAAGTTGGGTTGGGAACAATTAACTCCATAGTAGAAGTTGTCAAAGATCGGGGACTTGGTTCTCCGGCTGTAATAATTGTCGGAGAAGTAG
>DATCKK010000227.1:0-2331 GCA_036562325.1 Cytophagaceae bacterium
CAGTGGAATTGATGTTTTAAATATCTTAAGAAAACAAAAAATAGAAGTAAAAGACTTCAAAATCAGGCTAAATGCAGAAAGAGAGCCAGATGCAGTACCTTCTTTATTTAAAACCATTCATATTGAATTTTACTTCAGAGGGAATATAGATAAAGAAAAAGCAGAAAGAGCCATAAATCTTTCTCTGGACAAATATTGCTCTGTCGCCAAAACACTGGAAAAAACAGCAACAATCACACATTCATATGTGATTGAACCATAATTAGAGAGTCATTAGTAGTGAGCAATCTTCTCACTACCAGGCTACCTATTATGACTCAATAACTACTAAGGACTACTACAATGGAAGATAAACATTTTGAAACCACCGCCATCCGGCTGCAAACAGGAAAATCCCATAATAGAGAACATTCCGTTCCTATTTACATGACTTCCAGTTTCACATTTGAAGATGCGGAACAGGCCAGAGCATTATTTGCAGATGAATATCCTGGAAACATCTACACCCGGTTTTCTAATCCCAATAATAGTGAGTTTATAGAAAAAGTATGTGCTATGGAAGGCGCAGAAGACGGATTTGCCAGTGCATCGGGTATGTCTGCTGTATTTACCAGTATGGCGGCATTTCTAAGTTCAGGAGATCACATTCTGGCTTCCAAATCAGTTTTCGGCTCTACCATTCAGATACTCAATCAGATATTTCCCAAATGGGGGATCACTCATACTTATGCTGATATTTCCAAACCAGAAACCTGGGAAAGCCTAATCCAGAAAAACACTAAAATGATTATGGTGGAAACACCATCTAACCCTGCTCTGGATCTTATTGACCTGGAATGGCTGGGCAAACTGGCCGCAAAATACAACATACTTCTGAATGTAGATAATTGCTTTGCAACTCCTTACCTTCAGCAACCCATTAAGTATGGCGCACATCTGGTAACCCACTCTGCCACCAAATATATTGACGGACAAGGCAGAGCCATTGGAGGTATTATAGTAGGTAAGAAAGAATTAATAAAAGAAGTACGCTTTTTCAGCCGCCACACAGGGCCGGCACTATCTCCATTCAATTCATGGATATTCTCCAAAAGTCTTGAAACTCTTGCCATTCGAATGGATAAACATTGCGAAAATGCGTTAAAACTTGCTCAATTTCTGGAAAGCCATCCGGAAGTAGAACTGGTAAAATATCCATTTCTTCCCAGCCACCCGCAATATGAACTGGCTAAAAAGCAAATGAAAGCAGGTGGTGGAATCGTAACCTTTTTGGTAAAAGGAGGCATAGACAGAGGCAGAAAATTCCTGAACAGTACAGTAATGGCTTCACATTCTGCCAATTTGGGAGATACAAGAACCATTGTTACACATCCTGCATCTACGACCCACTCCAAACTTACTGATGAAGACCGTGCTTCCGTAGGTATACTCCCAGGACTTATTCGTGTATCTGTAGGACTGGAACATATTGATGATATAATCAATGAAATAGATCAGGCATTGCAAAAATCGAAATAATACTTTCTATAACGCCTTCAAACCTTTATTCATTTGACAGTGAAATGAATAAAGGTTTTTTATTTTATAACATTTAAAGGGAATTAAGTTATAGTTGAACAAAAGGAATTATTTAAACCCGATTCAGGTTTAACATTAGACTTATTTCACCTAAAACTTTTAAAACATTTTAGTGTATGAAAAAAAATAAAATTTATCTGCTATTGGTCTCGATAGCGATAACCTTCATTTCTTACCTCGCTTACACTGCATTTCATCACTATCAATCCAGCCAACCTTCTGTTGAAATTAAACCAGCCAAAAATGAAGAAGCAGTGCCCGAAAAACCCAAACCAAAGATTATAAAATTTGGTATTGTCATAGATTCTCTTCATGTAGAAGAAAACAAAGTAAAAAGAAATGAAACACTGCTCCAGATCTTGAATCGCTATAACATGTCTGACTACTTCATAAAGGAAGTAATTTATAAATCAAAAAAGAAGTTTAATTTAAACAGTATCAAAGCAGGAGCTTCATACACCGCCTATTACAACAATGACTCCATCAACAAACTTAAGATGTTGGTATATGAAGCAGGAGTAACCGACAAAGTTATTTTTAAATTTATAGACACGTTTAGCATCGAAAGAGATATTAAATATCCTGATACTATACGAAGAAGTATTGCCGGTAATATCACCACCTCGGTATACGAAACACTCAAAAACCTGAATACTCCATCCGTACTGGCTTATGAGCTTTCCAGAATTTTCTCTTCTAAGGTAGACTTCTTTAAAATTCAACAAGGTGATAATTTCAAGATCATCTATGATG
>DATCKK010000230.1:0-8684 GCA_036562325.1 Cytophagaceae bacterium
TCCCCACAGATCTTCCAGTCCGTAAAATTCTCTTCGTTCTTTTTTAAATATATGCGCTACTACGTCTACATAATCTAATAAAATCCATTCTTTATGCTCCAGGCCTTCTTTGTGCCACGGGCTTTGGGAGGTGGCTTTGTAAACTTCTTTTTCTACTGATTCTGAAATTGCGTCTGCCTGTGTATCAGAGTTGGCAGAGCAAATTATAAAATAGTCTGCAACAGCACCTTTTATGTTTTTTAAATCCAACACCGTAATATCTGATGCTTTTTTTTCAAGCATCCCCTGAATAATTAAGTCGTTCAAATTATGGTTATCTTTTAAATTGTCCTGAAAATTTTTACTCACCTTATGCCTTATAGTTAATTTTTAATTTAATTTTTGCAGTAAAATTAAAAAAAACCTTGTACAATAATCTATCCAATACATTATTTATCGGTAAATCATTAATTTACCTGCCAACCTGTCATTCTACCAATGATGAGCTGGCTTCATTAGTTGATTCAGCCACGCCTGAGGGCCTCACCGTTATTACCTCTGACCAAACTGCCGGTAAAGGCCAGAGAGGAAATACCTGGGAGTCCGCTCCCTATAAAAATCTTACTTTCTCTGTTCTCCTCAAGCCTCATTTTCTTCCTGTCAGGCAACAATTTGATCTGAATTTGGTGGCATCATTAGCCGTATTCGATGTCCTAACAAACCTTACGGAAAAAAAGGTCAAAATTAAATGGCCAAATGATATAATTTGTGATAATAAGAAAATTTGTGGTATTCTGATTCAGAATGTTCTAAAAAAAGATTTAATAGCTCATTCTATCGTAGGAGTAGGTTTAAATGTTAACCAGGAATCCTTTTCTTATTCTACTGCCACTTCTCTTCAACAAGTTACAGGTGAGCAACATTCCCTGGAAGATATTTTAATTTCCTTGCTGGAAAAACTGGAGGCTCGCTATTTACAGCTCAAGTCCAAGTCGTCAGTGTTAAAAAAGGAATACCTGGAGAATTTATATTGGATAGGGGAAGAACGGTTGTTTAAATCGGAAGGGGAGGTATTTAAAGCCGTAATCAGGGGAGTTGATGAATCTGGATATTTGGTGGTAGAGTCTCAGACAGGCGACAGAAAGTTTGGAATTAAAGAAATTCAATACGTTGGGTAGAACGTTTTGTCCGTATTTTTTGAACATTTATCGGATTAAAATTATCTTTGTAATAAACTGAATTATTAAAAACAATCATTACAATGGTAGAAACTTACATTAAATATAAGGTTAAAGACATGTCTTTAGCCGAGTGGGGAAGAAAAGAAATAAAGTTGGCAGAGGCTGAAATGCCTGGTTTGATGGCTATTCGTGAGGAATTTGGGCCTTCAAAGCCACTGAAAGGTGCCAGAATTGCCGGATGTTTACATATGACTATACAGACTGCCGTTTTGATAGAAACTTTAGTAGAATTAGGTGCTGAAGTTACCTGGTCGTCTTGTAATATATTTTCTACTCAGGATCATGCTGCTGCGGCTATTGCTGCTGCTGGTATTTCTGTATATGCCTGGAAAGGTATGACTGAGCAGGAGTTTGACTGGTGTATCGAACAAACTTTATTCTTCGGTGAGGAGAGAAAACCATTGAATATGATTCTGGATGATGGTGGTGACCTTACCAATATGGTGCTTGACAAGTATCCGGAACTTGTAAAAGGCATCAGGGGTATTTCCGAAGAAACTACTACCGGAGTTTTAAGACTGCATGAAAGAGTGAAAAACGGTACTCTTCCTCTTCCCGCAATCAATGTTAACGACTCTGTAACCAAATCGAAGTTTGATAATAAATATGGATGTAAAGAGTCCCTGGTAGATGCTATCAGAAGAGCTACCGATATTATGATGGCTGGTAAAGTGGCTGTTGTAGCAGGATATGGGGACGTAGGAAAAGGGTCTGCTCAATCATTGAGGGGAGCAGGAGCGAGAGTAATCGTTACTGAAATAGATCCAATCTGTGCACTTCAGGCTGCTATGGATGGCTTTGAAGTAAAGAAAATGGATGATGCAGTGAAGAGAGCAGATATCATCGTAACTGCAACTGGTAATAAAGACATTGTGGTTGGCCGTCATTTTGAGGCAATGAAAGATAAAGCCATAGTTTGTAACATCGGTCACTTCGATAACGAAATTGATATGGCCTGGTTAAATAAACACTATGGCAACACAAAAGATACCATAAAACCTCAGGTTGATAAATATACCATCAACGGAAAGGATATTATCGTATTGGCGGAAGGCAGACTTGTGAATCTTGGCTGTGCTACTGGCCACCCATCTTTCGTAATGTCTAACAGTTTTAGTAACCAGACACTTGCTCAGTTGGAATTATGGCAAAATGCTGAGAAGTATGAGAATAAAGTGTATACTTTACCAAAGCATTTGGATGAAAAAGTGGCAAGGTTACACTTGGCGAAAATTGGAGTGGAATTAGATGTTCTTACTCCGGAGCAGGCTAAATACATCGGGGTGTCAGTGGATGGCCCTTACAAATCTGACGAATACAGATATTAATATAAACAGTAAAAGCCCCGGCAGGGGCTTTTTTATTTTCCTTTATTATTTTCTATACTTATACAATATAGCTTCTGCTGCTTTCTCAACAGTTGTTATACTTATCTCATTTATATCAGTCTTCTCTTTCCAGTTGTACATTTTAGCGGTTCCGTAACTTTGGAGTTTTTTAATAAATGAGTTAGGATAAATAGTTTTTATCTTAGTACTGATCTCTTCAGGATAAGGTAAAAACCTTCCATAATTATTGCCATTGGCGAGTACTATGGCATCTACATTGAGTGCTCCGGCCATGTGAATTGAGCATGTGTCATTAGTAATTAGAAGAATCGAGTCCTGAATAAGTTCACATAACTGCATAAGACTGGTTTTTCCGGTCATGTCTGTGATCTTATTTTTGTATTTAAAGTGACTGCAAATCTGATCTCCTAATAAAATCTCGTAAGGCCCTCCGGCAACAATAATATGAAGGTCATAGGTTTTGGCGAGAAACTCCCCAACTTCCTTGAAATATTGCAGGTTCCATTTTTTGCTTTTGACACTTGCTCCGGGAAACAGAACTATGTAGTTTCCGAATCTCTTTTTAAATGCATTCCAGGGTTTTAGGGCAATTGTAGGTTTATAGCAATCAACACCTTTCCTAAACATAGCTTCAAAAAAATCTTTGTTTAAGAAAAATTCAAATTGACCACTTTCTACTTTAATTAGTTCAGAATAATATTTTCTGGATTGCTGGTCCTGCCATTGGAAGGTGTTTTTCGAATTGCCATCTATTCCAACAGTTCTTTTGGCGCCTGCTGCTGCCGAAATCACATCTTCTAAAAAAAGATTTCTGGAGTAGCTGGGGCATATTACTTCTTCAAATCCGGACGACCTTATCTGTTTTAGGATTTCAAATCTATATTCTTTGTTTTTCATGAAGTCTGGCTTGTTCAGCCAGATAAAATTATCAATGTATTCTTTGTCGAGGCCTTCTGCTAAAGTTCTCCATACTCTGTTACCAATAAGAGTGATTTTATATCCTTTATAATGCTCTCTGATCACTCTTAAAAAATCTCTGAATAAAATATAATCTCCAATATCGTCGGTCTTTACAATCAGTAAAGTCCTTAGCTGAGGTGCGGGGTCTGGTAGTTCCGATAGTAGTTTTACATCGGATTGAAACATTTTAAGAAACTTGAATTGCTTCCCCGGATACCTAAACTTGTTCAGTATCGATGATAAAATTTTTTTCACTAGATTTTCCAAATTGGTTTTTTAATTTATTACCATTTTTTGGTAATTTAAAGTATCTTCAAAAGAATCTTATTTTTTTACAATGGCATTTAAATTAACTACAGTAATAATTACGTTCAATGAGGCAGAAAACATTGAAAGATGTTTGAAATCGGTATTGCCAATATCTGATGAAGTAATAGTAATAGACTCATACAGCAGAGATAATACTGTAGCTATATGCCGCAAGTATAATGTTAAAGTAGTGCAAAGAAAATGGGAAGGCTACTCAGCAACCAAGAACTATGGTAGCTCTATTGCTTCCAATGACTGGATACTTTCCGTAGATGCGGATGAGGTGGTTTCTCCCTCGCTGGCTTTAGCCATTTCTAATATACTTAAAGCCCCGGATTACAAAGTTTATAAGTTGTTAAGAGTAAATAATTATTGTGGTAAATGGATAAAGTATGGAGGATGGCATAATGAGTTTAGAAAACGTCTTTATAATCGTAATTATGTGAGATGGAACGATAACGAAGTTCACGAAGATGTGTTGGTAAAAGATAATCTCCCGGTTGGCACGATAAAGGAACCATTGCTACATTATTCTTATAAAACAATTTCCGAGCATAGGATAAAAACAGAGAAATACGCCGCCATGTCGGCCAGGGAAATGTTTAGAAAAGGTAAAAAACCTTCTCCTGTTAAGCTTTATTTAAGCCCGGTATTTAAGTTTGTGAAAGATTTCATTTTTCGCTTAGGCTTTATTGATGGGTACTATGGATATATCATTGCAAAAGAAAATGCCATATATACCAACCTGAAATATACAAAGCTTAAAGAATTATATAAGTTAGGAGATCTTAGCTAAACAGCTTTTTAAGTGCTACTATACGATTTTCTTTTTTCATTAACTCAGGCTTGGGTTCTGTTAAAAGCCCTGAATAATCCTCTCCCATTTTTAGGTAATGTTTTTTGAAAAACTTTGCACGGATTCCCCACTTTTTCATGAATTGATTTTTCCCCGGATTTATATATGAGATTTTACCGGTGCTTTTCGACATAAAATGGTAGACCAGGCTGCTTCCTATCCCTTTGAAATTCCGGCATCCGGCATCCCAGAGTTTTTTGCAAATATCCGGATCTGAATAGAGGCCCGGAGAAAATTCAATACTAAAACCACCTATTAAGTCCCACATTTTTCGATGCATGATACTTGGTGGCCACATACTTCCAGACCAGTCTTTTTTTAGTTTGGAGAGTTCTTTAGTTTTAAGTATTAGCTCTTCTTCTCTGAACGTGTCTGGTGTACTGCCAAAATCATAAGGAGCCAGTACTGCCGGGTTACCGGTGTCTTTCCACTCAATCATGGTGGACGAAAAATAAAAATATATGGAATTGCTTTTTTTTATCTCGTCGGCAAGCGCTACATCCCAATCCGGGCAAACATACATATCGTCATTAAGATATAATATGTAATCAGAAGTACATAAAGAATAAGCTGCGTTGCAGCCGAAGCAAATACCGATATTTTCTGATGAATGTGTAAATGCAAGGTTGTTTTGTCGGGCCCATTCCAAAGTTCCATCCAAACCTTCGTTAATATGTAATACTATCTGATGCTTATGTGCCGAATTTTTTCGGATGCTTTCTACACATATTTTAAGATATTCCAGATTGTTCCAGGTAGGGATAATAATAGAAAATAATGCGTCTGAAGTCGGAACGGGATTATAAGAAATATTCATCAGGGTATTCATTGTATTGGTAAGCGATTAAACTGAACAAGGAATATATAGCCATTCCAAGTTGATTTTCTAAGGTGGCCTCAGAAATATACGAAGTTACTATAGTGGCAGTAATGGCAATAAATAAAGCGTTTTGTGCAGCTACTTTATTCATTATGGGGTAAAATGTAAATAGGGTAAATAAAAATAACCCGATAAACCCAGCTCCCGCAAAAATAAAGAAAAACTGGTTGTGTGGGATGATTTTATTTTCAGGGCTTATATCCGGATATTCGCGTTCATATTTTTCAAACATCTTATTTTTTACATCACCTATTCCAACACCCGTTAAGATGTTTTCCATAGCGATTTCTGTTGCCAGTTTAAGCGATAACAGCCTGTTTCCGTCCGAATAATTATTGGCACTTTTGCCTTTGATAAACCTTGATATATCCGCTATGCTATAGTTGATTTTATTTTGTAAAGTAGGAAAAGCAAAATAGGCAGCCAGGGGAAGGGAAAGAACCAATAGAAGTCCGGCGATACCGGTTTTGTAGTTCCCTGACCTTAATATATAAACAACTAATAATGAAAAGACAGAAACATAAAATGCCAGCATACCGCTTCTGACGGAGAGTATATGCAGAAATACAAGTAAGAATAGGGTACAGCCCAGAATTAGGCCTCTTTCCCAGTTCCATTTTAGAATAAATTTTTTACGATAAAGGAAAAAACCGGCAATTATTGAAATGGCTATTAATAAACTGAAGCGGATATGGTTGATTGGTGTTGGTATTACTTTGGCATGCAGGTAGGATTCATTAACCTCCTTGAAGTTAAGTAGATAATTTATGAAAGAGCCAACAGAGAAGAGAGAGACCAGAATAAGGGTGAAGTATAAAATTGTATTAAGTCTTTTTTTGCTCAGTTCTATACAGGAAAATCCCAAAGGGAGAATCAGTAAAGGGAGTTTAATTTTCAATCGCTCAAGAAAGTAAGCAGTATCGTCGGAGTTTAAGCCAGAAAGCAAATAGATGAGAAATATTCCGATGAAGGAAAGATTTAATGGGTTTTTAATAAGTTTTTTAAAATTCGAAGCCAGATCATTCGTTAGCACAAATAGAAGTGATATCACAATCATACCAATACTGATAAGCGCGGGTGATATGAACATGCCTAAAATTGTACAAATAATAGCTATGAACGCGATGAGTTCTTTGTATTCGATTAGGCTTTTGATATTCAAAAGGCTGGAAGTGTTGTTCTTAAACATCTGCAATTCTACCAGTTATATCCGGAAAGCAACAAATCATCCAGTTAGCATGTTCTTCCTTTAGGAATAATATAACTTTGGTATGATTATTAATATCTATTGGCAAAAATATAAATATTAATAATAATGGACGAGAGATTTGAAAATAATAATTATATAAGAAACGAGGAATCGGAAGAGAGGGTGAGTAAAGTTGAAAAAGACACTCAGTTCGAAAAGGAGTTTATGCCCCTTATCGACAGTCTTTATAACTTTGCCTATCGACTGACGTTGGATGAGGACGACGCCAATGACCTCGTTCAGGAAACCTACTTGAAAGCATATAGGTTCTTTGATACTTATGAACAAGGAACTAATGCTAAAGCTTGGTTGTTCAGGATTCTGAAAAATAGCTTTATCAATGATTTCAGAAAGAAAAGTAAACAACCTACCAAAGTTGATTATCAGGAAGTAGAGTCTTTCTATAACTCCGATGATGTAGACGAAAACATAACTGTCGATCTCCGGTTTGAAACTGTACAGGACTTGATTGGGGATGAAGTCGCTAATGCATTAAACTCATTAGCTGTAGATTTCCGAACCATTATTATCCTGTGTGATCTGGAAGGATTCACTTATGAAGAAATGGCTAAAATTCTTGACATTCCGATAGGTACAGTGCGGTCAAGATTGCACAGGGCAAGAAACCTGTTGAAAGAAAAGCTGAAAGAATATGCAAATACTATGGGGTATAATGATAACATGGGTTAATACCCATGTTATTCCCCCTTTGTTTTCCGAAAACATTGAAAAAAGTTGGGAAAAGATTAGCATGTTTAAAAGGAAATTATTTTGTTTATGAATAAAAATTTTACGTTCTGGATGAACAAATTAAATAAATCGGAACAGACAATTTGTCATGAATGCTTAAAGACTCTTCAACTGGTGGTTGACGGCGAAGCAACAAAAGAAGAAGAGGAGTATTTTCGCAAACATCTGGAAGAATGCATGCCTTGCTATAATTTTTTTCAGGTTGAAAAGTCAGTAAAACAAATACTCCAACATAAAATTGAAAAGAAAAAGGTTCCTGCATCGGTAATTGATACAATTAAAAATAAAATAAGAAGCATTTCCTAAAAGTTAGTATGAACGGCAAATGTATAATTTTTTCAGCTCCTTCAGGTTCTGGTAAAACAACCATAGTAAAACATCTCCTTCAAAATAATCCCAATCTGGATTTTTCCATTTCTGCCTGTACTCGAGACAAAAGAGGGCGCTCTGAGCAGCACGGTAAAGACTATTATTTTCTTACTCCGGAAGAGTTTAAGCAAAAACTGGATAATGGAGAGTTTGTAGAATGGCAGGAAGTGTATCAGGGAGCATTCTATGGGACCTTAAAATCTGAGATAGAACGAATATGGGCGGCAGGGAAGCATGTGGTTTTTGATGTGGATGTTCAGGGAGGATTGAATTTGAAAAAGTATTATGGCGATAGGGCCCTGGCAATTTTTGTAAAATGCCCTTCAATGGAAGTACTGGAGCAAAGATTGCGTCAAAGAAAAACAGAAACCGAAGAGAGTATTTCTACCAGATTGTTTAAAGTGAAATTTGAAATGAGCTTTGAGGATAAGTTTGATATCACTTTGGTCAATAATGATCTGGAAGAAGCATTGGAGAGAGCCCAGAATCTGGTAGATAATTTTATTAATTGCGGAAAGATAAGCCAGGAGAAACCGGGTTCTTCTCATAATAAATAAGGATAGCTTATTTATGAAGGTAGGATTATTTTTTGGGTCTTTTAACCCAATTCACATCGGACATTTGATTATAGCTAACATCATGGTAGAAAGTACCGACCTTGATGAAGCTTGGTTTGTAGTTTCACCTCAAAATCCTTTTAAAAAAAATAAAAGCCTGTTGCATGAATTTGACAGGTATGATA
>DATCKK010000272.1:0-2584 GCA_036562325.1 Cytophagaceae bacterium
GTCTCCAGCTCTCAGATAATTGTCTTTTTTACTGTTATATACACGGTTATTAACAAGCTTGTCATCTATTTTGGCTTGATATGCAGCAGCATCGGCATCTGAGGCAAACAATCCTTTCACTCTATAACCCCATATTTCTCCAAGCTTCATTCCTACGTAATAATCTGAAATTAGTTTGTCCGGATTATTATATCTAGTGATGGTGGTCTGATAGTCGCCGAGGGTAGCAGCTACAGTATAGTATAGGGGGCTATTATACACATTTATTTTATTGTTGTAGCTTACATATAGCTCCCACCCTTTAGTTCTTAGATCAGCTGCATTGGCTCTCGGAGTGTTGGCCCCGTAAACAGCAGGCAATGTTAGGGATGGCGTGAGCATATCCTTGGTGTTGCGGATGTAGTAGTCTGCCATAATATTTAAGCGATTGTTGAAGAACCCCAAATCAAGTCCTATATCATAAGTAGTAACGGTTTCCCACGTTAGAGAAGATGAAATAGGATTGGATACTGATGCATAATTGGCGGTAGTATTTCCATCAAATGTATAAGACATGGTATTACTTGTGGAAATTTGCTCGATATAGGAATAGTAATCTACCTGTTGGTTACCTAGACTACCCATTGATAAGCGTAATTTACTGTTTGACCAAGTCCCTTTTAGCGGCTCCCAAAAGCTTTCTTCACTCATACGCCAACCCACAGAAGCGGCTGGGAAGAATCCCCATCTGTCTTTCGGAGCGAAGCGTGAAGTTCCGTCCATTCTTCCGCTAGCTTCAAACATGTACTTCCCTTGATAATCGTAATTAAGACGACCGAAGAATCCCAACGTTTTGAATGCTGCGATGCTTTGCGTAATTACAGCCTCGCCGTTTGCAATACTGAAAGAGTTTAGATCATCACTTAATAGATCTTTTTTCTCTACGCGAAGATTGGTTTGACGATAATCTTCATATTGTCCACCAGTGAGGTATGTAAAATTATGTCCTTTACCCCATTTTTTATTGTACGTAGCGTATATGTTCAGGTTATGATTGTTTGCATTAAAGTGGTTTTCTTCATATGCATTGTAAATGGTACCTGAAGTAAACGTGAGTAGTACATCTTTAGATCTTGAGTATTGAAACGGAATATTCCTGTATCTGTACAAGCGGTTGCGTTGTTTATAAGCGTAGATAGTAGTTAGTACGAGATCCTTGGTGATATTTGCGTCTATTTGATTGGAAAGAACAATATATTTATCACTACGTGAGTTCCTGTTGGCATTGGCAGTAAGCACCCCCCCATGTCCTGCTCCTATAGGAGAGTTGGCATTCAGTTGGTTCGGATACTGCATTATGGTTCCGTCTGGGTTGCGGGGTACAAAGGAAGAAAGCACATTGCTTTGTAGAGCGTTGATGGTAAATTGTTCATCCTTATAACCCGCATACTTATATATACCGGAATTATAATTGGCCATACTGGTAAGTTTCAGCCAGGATTTCAGTTTACTCTCAATTTTTGTTCTGAATGAATAAGTTTTAAGGTTGTCCTTATAAATTTTAAAAATACCTTGCTGATCCCAAAAACGGCCACTTACATAGTAGTTGGTATTTTCATTTCCGCCAATAACAGAGAGATTATGTTCGTTCTGTCCGCGTCTTTTATTATAGAAATAATTATACCAATCGAAGTTCCCGTAGTAATAATATCTACCATCGCTTTTTACTATGGTCCAAGGGCGATCCGGATGCTCAGTTAGGTCATTTCTACGGTCGAGCAATGCTTGTAGGTCATCGCCAGAATATAAGGCCATTGGAGTTCCTTGATAAATCTCGTAGAAGGTATTTACAATATTTACATGGTCATATCCTGTGCGAATAAAATCTGTAGATGTTGTATTCTGAGATATGCCGTATCTGCTGTTTAGATTGATTCTGGCTTTCCCTTTGAGATTCTTACCTTTTTTAGTAGTAATGAGGATAACGCCTGATGAAGCTTTAGCTCCATATACGGCAGCTGCAGAAGCGTCTTTCAAAACAGTAACTGACTCAATATCATTAGGATTAATCTGATTGAGGTTTACTTCAATTCCGTCAGCAATGATAAGTGGGGTGCCTCCGTTTACAGATGCCACACCACGGATATTGATTCTGTATCCCGCATCCAGCGAACCTGAGTTAAGAGTAATGTTTACAGCAGGGTCAGCTCCTTGTAATACTCCGGCGGCAGTAGCTACAGGCCGGTTTTTCAAATCTTTTTCGGTGATAACAGAAATGGCTCCGGTAAGATGTGTTTTTCTTTGAAAACCGTAACCTACAACTACCACTTCGTCCATTTCATTAACTATAGGAATAAGAGTTACAGTGAGGGGTGTATTATGAGTGATGCTCACTTCTTGTGCAATATAACCCAAACTGGTTATAACTAAAATATCTCCTATGTTTGCATTGATTGAGAATTTCCCGTTGGCATCAGTCGTTGTTCCTATATTAGATCCTTTGATGGTAATAGAGGCTCCGACAATCGGTTCCCCTTTATTGTTGAATACTGTACCGCTGATAATATCAGCTTCTTTTAATTTGGCCATCGCATCGGGACTGATA
>DATCKK010000317.1:0-4024 GCA_036562325.1 Cytophagaceae bacterium
GGTTTATGTTCTTTATGATTTATAAAGGCTTAATTTTCAGTTTTTTTCGAAAGTATAAGTTTACTAATAAATAAAATTTGGGGTAAAATCCGATGGCGCAAAACAAAAGCAACTACACGGAAGACAGTATCAGATCCCTTGACTGGCGCGAACACATTCGTTTAAGGCCGGGGATGTACATAGGAAAACTTGGGGATGGCTCAGCACAGGATGACGGAATCTATGTGCTTGTAAAGGAGGTAGTTGATAACTCCATAGATGAGCACATGATGGGGTTTGGAAAAACTATTGATATTACCATCAGTGACAATAAGGTAGTAGTACGGGATTATGGACGGGGTATTCCTTTGGGAAAAGTCATTGATTGTGTTTCCAAGATCAATACCGGAGGTAAGTACGATTCGGGAGCTTTCCAGAAGTCAGTGGGATTAAATGGGGTAGGTACAAAGGCCGTTAACGCACTGTCCAATTATTTTAAAGTGCAGTCCGTAAGGGATGGCCGAACCAAAATTGCTGAATTCGAAAAAGGAAAACTGATAAAAGACCATAAGGAAACTTCTACCAATGAACCTAATGGTACCACAGTAACCTTTATTCCGGATGATACCATTTTCAAGCATTTTCACTTTATTCCGGAATATCTGGAAGACCAAATATGGAACTATGCTTTCCTGAATGCGGGATTGACCATTAATTTCAATGGTAAAAAATACCATTCGGAGAAAGGGCTCTATGATCTGTTAACCCGAAAAACCGATCCTGAAAATATCCGGTATCCGATCATTCACATGAAGGGGCATGACATAGAGATTGCCATGACACATGCTAACCAGTATGGAGAGGAATATTATTCTTTTGTGAATGGCCAGAATACTACCCAGGGAGGTACACATCTTGCAGCCTTCAGAGAAGCAGTTGTTAAGACATTAAGAGAGTTTTATAAAAAAGAGTTTGATGCATCCGATATCAGAGCATCCATAGTTGCAGCGATTGCTGTAAGAGTGCAGGAACCAGTATTCGAATCTCAGACCAAAACCAAATTAGGTTCCCAGACGGTAGGGCCGGATGGGCCAACCATTCGTACCTGGATCAATGAGTTTGTTAAAAAAGACCTGGATGATTATTTACATAAAAATCCTTCTGTAGCAGATGCTTTATTAAAAAGAATTCTTCAGTCGGAACGTGAGCGTAAAGATATAGCAGGTATTAAAAAGCTGGCTAACGAAAGAGCGAAAAAAGCCAACCTTCATAACAAAAAACTCAGAGATTGCAGATACCATTTTGATGAAGAGAAGAATGAAAGAAGATATGAGACAACTCTTTTCATCACTGAGGGAGACTCTGCGAGTGGTTCTATTACTAAGTCCAGAAATGTGGAAACGCAGGCTGTATTCAGTTTAAGAGGAAAGCCTTTGAACTGCTATGGACTTACCAAAAAGATTGTATACGAAAATGAAGAGTTTAACCTGCTTCAACATGCGCTTAATATTGAAGACGGTTTGGAAGGATTGAGATATAATAGAATAGTAATAGCTACCGATGCCGATGTGGACGGTATGCATATCCGTCTTTTAATGTTGACGTTCTTCCTGCAGTTTTTCCCTGATCTGGTAAGGAACGGACACGTGTACATTTTGGAAACACCTCTGTTCAGGGTGAGAAATAAAAAAGAAACCATTTACTGTTACTCAGAAGAAGAAAAGAGAAAAGCAGTAGCCAAGCTGGGTGGTAAGCCGGAGATAACCCGATTCAAAGGCTTGGGTGAAATTTCTCCTGAAGAGTTTGGAACCTTTATAGGTGAAGACATTCGGTTGGAACCAATTTTATTGCAAAAAGAAACTTCTATCAGTAAACTGTTAAATTACTATATGGGTAAAAATACTCCGGACAGACAACAGTTTATCATTGAAAATCTGAAGGTAGAAAAAGATGTGGTAACAGAAGAAGAAGTTCAGGAAGTGGCTTAATAGATATCAAAAATTATTTAATAAAGGGCAATATTCGGATAGAATAGAGCCCTTTGTTTTTTACACGGCTCAAAAAAATAGTATTTTAGATTTTATTTATATAACTTTACTATATAACATAACTGCTGATTTCTCATCCATGTAATACTCATAATTTCTTTTGGAAAAATAGTAAGGCCACTCAGTGCTGAGTGATGTGCCTGTATTATTCATTTTTAAAGAAAGAAATTATGATAGCCGTACAAGATCTAACTTATATACATCCCAATAAAGATTTATTATTCGATAACATAAATCTTACTATTAATCTACAGGATAAAGCTGCTTTAATAGGCAATAACGGTTCCGGTAAATCTACCCTGCTTAAGGTGATTGCCGGAGAATTATCTCCATTTAAAGGGCAAGTGAGTTGTACTTCTTCTCCCTATTATATACCTCAGATTTTCGGACAGTTTAATCATTTCAATATAGCGCAGGCACTTCGTATTGATGGTAAGCTAAAAGCTTTAAAAGAAATACTTGAGGGTAATATGACGGAAGAAAACATGAATCTGCTGAATGATGACTGGACTTTAGAAGAGCGATGTAATGAAGCTTTACAATACTGGGGCCTGGAAGGACTGGACTTAACTCAGAAAATGAAAAGCTTAAGTGGTGGGCAAAAGACAAAAGTGTTTCTGGCGGGTATTTTTATTCATCAGCCAGAGCTGATTTTGATGGATGAGCCAAGTAATCATCTGGATGTGGCAGGACGAGAAATGCTATATAATTATATACAATCTACTCAAAACACTTTGCTTGTAGTAAGCCATGACAGGAAGTTATTGAATTTGCTTGATGTAGTAATGGAGTTAAGTAAGCGTGGTATCACTATTTATGGCGGCAATTATGACTTTTATGCTGAACAGAAAAGAATAGAAACAAATGCTTTAAATGATGATATAAAAAGTAAAGAGAAGGCTTTGCGTAAGGCTAAAGAGATTAAACGTGAAACTATAGAAAGGCAGCAAAAGAGGGATGCTCGTGGGAAGAAGAAACTTCAAAAGGAAGGTATTCCTAGAATAGCGATGAATACTTTGAAAAATAATGCAGAGAAGAGCACTTCGCGTATTAAAGAGGTTCATTCAGAAAAAGTAGAAGCTGTTTTGCGAGAGCTCTCTGACCTTCGAAAAGAAGCACCAGAGGTAGATCAGATGAAATTTGATTTTGATAATTCCCATTTACATCAGGGGAAAATACTTTTTTCCGCCAGGTCCATAAACTATGCATACAGAGATCAATTTCTATGGGAAGAAAACCTAGACATAGATATAGTGTCTGGGGAAAGAATACATCTTAAAGGGGTGAACGGGTCTGGGAAATCAACATTAATTAAAATAATACTTGCTGAGTTGAATCCTACAGTAGGAACAGTTCAAAGAGCAGATTTTAAATCTGTTTATATTGATCAGGATTATTCATTGATTAATGATGAACTTAGTGTTTATGAACAGGCGCAACACTATAATGTTTCAGCCTTACAGGAGCATGAGGTGAAGATTCGGCTCAATCGTTTTTTGTTTACGAAAGATAGTTGGGATAAGCCTTGCAAGGCTCTTAGCGGAGGAGAGAAGATGAGGTTGATGTTGTGTTGCCTTACTCTTTATCATCAGGCTCCTGATATTATCGTTTTGGATGAACCTACTAATAATCTGGATATTCAAAATATAGAAATTTTGACTTCGGCTATCAATGATTTTAAAGGTACATTAATAGTCGTATCACATGATGATTATTTTATAAATCAAATTCAGGTGAGAAAGGTAATTTCTTTGCAATAAGCAGAGTAATGTCTTGTGTTTACACTTATATTAAATGCTATAAGGAAGTGAAATACTTACCTTGGTCCCTTTGCCGGGTTGGGATGTAAGCTGGATAGTGCCTTCATGGAGACGGATAATATTTTCCGTTAGGGATAATCCTATTCCATGCCCGGGTATTTTGCTGACACTTGCTGCCCGGTAAAAAGGTTGAAAAATGTATTTTATATCTTTTTCATCTATGCCCGTGCCCTGATC
>DATCKK010000328.1:0-2799 GCA_036562325.1 Cytophagaceae bacterium
CTGCCGGATGCTATCAGGAAGCCTCTACACAAAAAATACCTTGGGGGGTAATACGTGTTGGCTATGGGAGTGGTGCCGGGAAGACCGCATGGGTAGTTGATACAGGAGTTGACATTGACCATCCTGATTTAATTGTTGATAAAACCAGAAGTATGTCATTCATCCCCGGCACATCGGTAGATGATGACCACGGCCATGGAACACACGTAGCAGGAATTATTGCTGCAAGGAATAATAATATAGGTGTAGTAGGAGTTGCCGCAGATGCCACTATTATTGCTTTAAAAGTAATGAACAAAGATGGCAAAGGCTCTCTTTCTAATGTAATACAGGCAGTCGCACATATAGGCAAAATGGCCAAGCCCGGGGATGTAGTAAACATGAGCATTGGTGGCGGTTCTTCAAAAACTTTGGACGAAGAAGTATTAAAGGTTGCAGAAAAAGGCGTACTGTTTGCAGTAGCTGCCGGTAATGAAGGCATAGATTGCAGAAACAGCAGTCCTGCCAGAATCAATCATCCTAATATATTTACGGTTTCAGCCATGAATGATAAAGATGTTTTTGCCAGTTTCTCTAACTATAGCGCAGATATTGTTGACTTTTGTGCTCCGGGAACATTTATTACTTCTACTTTCTTGAATGGCACTTATAGCGCGATGACCGGAACTTCCATGGCTACACCACATGTAGCAGGCTTGCTTATATTAAAAGGAAAAAATATTTCCATTGATGGTTATGTAAAAGAAGACCCGGATGGCAAAGCCGATCCGATAGCTCATAAATAATAATAAGTAAAAAAGCCGTAGACGTTAACTATAAAAACTATGGCTTTTTTAATAATATTTTAATAATGATACTTCACTTAAATATATATATATGCAATATATAAAGAAGCTGACCTCTTTTACTTGCTACTTAGCAACACTACAGCATACGCAGCTATTCCTTCTTTCCTTCCAACAAATCCCATCAGTTCGGAAGTAGTTGCTTTTATGGAAATATCTTCTTCATCAATTTGCATAACTTCCGCAAGAACTTTTTTCATTTCCGGAATATGTGGATTTAACTTAGGCTCCTGAAGGCATACAGTACTATCTATGTTTCCTATTTCATATCCCTTTTCACGAACCATTCTCATCACCTCTCTCAACAACACTTTGCTATCAACGCCTTTGTATTTAGGATCTTTATCTGAAAAGTGATAGCCTATATTCCGTATGTTAGCAGCACCAAGTATAGCATCGCAGATTACATGCACTAATACATCTGCATCCGAATGGCCCATAGCTCCATGCGTATGGGGAATCTTTATACCGCCTAACCAAAACTCACGGCCCTCTTTCAACTGATGAACATCATACCCGAATCCTACCCTTATTTTCATGATTATTATTTCTTTGCTCTGTAATATAATGTAGAACAATTATCCCGCCTTAATACTTCTTTAGCTACACGCAGTATATCCTCAGAAGTAACAGACTGAATCAACTCTGACTCTTTATTAACTAATTCTGGATCGCCCAGCACTACGCCATAAGCAAGATTCATTGCCCTGTTTAACAACTCTACTTCACCAAATATCAATGTAGACTCAGCCTGATTTTTAACTTTATTTAACTCTTCCTCTCCTACTGCTTCTACTCGTATTTGTTCCAGTATTGCATTTATTTCTTTCTCTCCATCCTCAATCTTTACTCCCTGATTCAACTTTCCTTCCACCACTAACAAACCGGGCTCTACCGAACCTGTTACATAAGCACTTACAGAGTTGAATAGTTTTTTACCCTTCACCAACGTATCATACAACCTTGAAGACTTACCTCTTCCAAGTATATCACTCATCAGGTCAGTCACGTAGTAGTCTCTGTTTAACTTACCAACCATATGGTATACTTTATAAATTGCATCTAAAGGAACATTGGCTTCAGTTTCAAGAAAACGTTCTTCCTTTTGAACCGGCTCAGCAGGTAATGATCTAAGATAAGGTTTGCCAGAAGGTATAGGAGCAAAATATTTTTCTGTCAGTGATTTTACCTGAGTAAAATCAACATCTCCCGCTACTACCATTACCGCATTGTTTGGAATATAATACTTGAAAAAGAACTCGCGCACATCTTCCATGGTAGCTTTTTCAATATGCGCTATCTCCTTGCCAATAGTAGGCCATCGATAAGGATGTACTTTGTAAGCCAATGGCCTTAGCTTCAGCCATACATCGCCATAAGGCTGGTTAAAATACCTTTGCTTAAACTCTTCTACTACTACATTTCGCTGCACCTCCAACACTTTAGGGTCAAAGGACAATGACAGCATACGGTCTGATTCCAACCATAAGGCAGTTTCCAGGTTAGCAGAAGGAAGAGTAATATAATAATTGGTTATATCCGTAGATGTGAAAGCATTGTTTTCACCGCCTACCCTCTGAAGCTCCTGATCATAAGAAGCAATGTGTTTTGACCCTCCAAACATAAGATGCTCAAACAAATGAGCAAACCCTGTTTTATTTTCATCCTCGTCTTTCGAACCTACATTGTAAAGAATATTTACAACCGCCAGAGGAGAAGTTTTATCTTCGTGTACAAAAACTTTGAGGCCATTATCCAGGGTAAAATTTTTATAAGCAATCATTCAATTCTTTTTCTTCTTGTTATCGTAATAAACGTAAAAATACCCGTTTTCAAAATTAAAAATAGTAGTTTTATTTTCCAGATTACACCAATACTTTAAATTTGTTTACCATTGATCCAGGATCTTATGAACTTTAACAGAAAAGACTACTCCGATGAGACTCTCCTAAGT
>DATCKK010000336.1:0-2178 GCA_036562325.1 Cytophagaceae bacterium
CTACTGCACCTTCCTCAATCTCATGCATAATCAAAAGGTTTTCCTCTCATTTCGATTATTAACCCAAACCCACTTAAAAATTCCCCCATTTATAAAAACAAAAAACGCAACAACAGACTGAAAAACAGAAAATTGCTACAAAATACAATAAATTACCAAACCTCCTTTTTGATTTCTAACCTTGATTTCTTTTATTCGTAAAGGAAATGTATACAAAGGAGTTATGTTTCCGGTTTTATATATCTCCCCGCCGGAATGCCCTTACCTAAAATAAGAAAGTCGTCTATGATTAGAAATATATTAATAATTCTGCTCTTATCGTTTGGATTTGTTGTTTATGGGCAAAAGACTCCCTATTACAAAGAAAAAAGGAAAAGTGAAACCTTTCCCGGCACCCTGAGAGCTCAGGTGATGGATAATACAATTATTGTCAAACTTAAGCAGGAACACAGAGATTTTTTCAACACACCCGGTTATACGAAAAGTATTCAACAAGCCCTGGCCGGAGTAAGCATTAAAACGGTAGAAAAAATGTTTCCGAACTCAACTCCTACTGCGGCTCTCAACAAATCATCAGCAGTAGATTTAACATTGGTATATAAAATCAACTATACGGGAAGCATTTCGGTAGAAGCACTTGCGGAAAAACTTGAGGAAACAGGATATTTTGAATATGCCGAAGCTCAGGTCGTTGAATCTTTACTATATATGCCCAATGATACATTAAGCGTACCTGATGACGATAATTATGCTGGAAAAGCAACTCAAAATCATTTAATCCGAATCAAAGCATTTGAAGCCTGGGATATTGAGCAGGGAGATACCAATGTAGTAATAGGAGTTATTGATACAGGTACCGACTTTAACAACCCGGAGTTTACAGAAAACATAAAATATAATTACGCAGATCCTATCAATGGAATTGACGACGACGGAGACGGCTATATTGACAACTTCCATGGATACGATCTTGCAGACAAGGATAATAACCCTCAACATACCCCTAATAAAGATCATGGGTTGTCTGTGGCAGGATGTTCTTCTGCCGCTACCGATAATATCACCGGTATAGCAGGAACTGGTTTTAAATGTAAATACCTTCCGGTCAAAGGATCCAGAACTGCTGATAGTATTTACGACCCTCCCATCGTTGCCGGTTATGAAGGGATAGTGTATGCAGCAAGGCAAGGGTGTAAAGTAATTGTTTGTAGTTGGGGTAGCCCAAACAGCTACAGCAAATTAAACCAGGATATAATCAATTATGTTGTGGAAACTTATGATGTGGTGATTGTAGCAGCGGCAGGTAATACTCATGGTGAATATGACTTTTATCCTGCTTCTTATGACAATGTAATTTCTGTAGCTGCTACAATCGACACCAATGATACCAAATGGAACAACTCCAGCTATAGCCACAAAGTAGACCTTAGTGCTCAAGGCAAAAGAATCCTCGCTATCGGCCAAAACAATACCTACAAATACGTGGCAGGCACCTCCTTTTCGGCACCTCTTGTAGCCGGAGCTGCAGGGCTTGTCCGCTCAAAATACCCACATCTCAATGCCTTACAGGTCGCTGAGCTATTAAGAGTAACTGCAGATAACATTGATACCGTACCAGGCAATGAACCCTATAAGGAAAAACTCGGTAAAGGAAGGCTTAATATGTACAAAGCCCTTACTGATACCATCTCACCGGCCATACGAATGACAAAATCTGATCTCAGAAGCGATGTGGGTATTCATATATTCCCTGGTGATACGGTAAAAGCCTATTTCGACTTTTTGAATTATCTTCATCCTACACAAAACCTCGAAGTCGTTTTATCATGTAGTTCTCCCCTGATAACAATGATTGATAGTACTGCCAATTTAGGCACCATCAATACACTTGAAACCAAAGTAAACACAGATGATCCTTTTGTTTTCTACGTTAACCCTACAGGCAGCAAGGACATAACTTTAAAATTCCGGCTCGGATATTCTGATCCTGATAAAAACTACACGGATTACCAATACTTCTATTACAAAATCAATCCCAGCTATATCAACATAGATACCAATAAAGTAAAGTTAAGTATCACCAGTAACGGAAGACTTGGTTTTGGCGGCCCTGAATATTCCATAGGGGAAGGACTGGTTTATAAAAACAAAATGCTGCTATATGAAGCAGGCCTGATG
>DATCKK010000341.1:0-1579 GCA_036562325.1 Cytophagaceae bacterium
GTTATTATGAGGTTTAATATTCTGTTGTTATTGGTGTTTTTTTATTTAAGTAGTTGCTACAGTCAAAAAGCAGTTGAAATATGGTCATTTGAAGGAGAAAAGCCATTGCTTTCCGATAATAATAATTTCGAGCTGAAACATGCCATGGCTTCTTATAAGATAAATGTGGTGGATGGCGTTAAGGGGAGGGGAATTCAGGCAGCAACAGATCAAAATGCAATAGTGACGAATTTGTTTGCGCGGTTTGATATCACTCAGGATTTTGCTTTGGGCTTTTATTTCAAAGGAAGTAACTATACTTATACCAGTTTTCCCTCAACAGTTTTCCGGATTAGTTTAAACTATGCCGCTTTAAACCTATTATTTCCTACAAATGATAACGCTAAGGTCGGCCAGATTCAAATTCCATTAAAAGGTACAGGAATAACGAGTTTTGATTATCTGGCTAATGGTTGGCATCATTGGTTATTTGTTTTTAAGAAGAACGGAGACATTACCATTTATATTGATGGCCAAACGACCAAAGAATTCCGGGTTCAAGCTAAAGGATACCGGCATCCACCTAAAAATATAAATGACGGTTTTAGAACTTCAGGAATGCTGGATGAAATTGAATTTTATAATACTACACTTCCTGAAGGTTTTATTGCAAAAGCTTACGGAAAAAAAATCAGCACACTTGCTATAGATAATAAGAAAAGGAGTAACGAGCTCATACCCTGGGGAGAAGGTTTTTTAGATAAAAAAGAATTTGCTCCGGGTTACCCTGATTATACTATTAGTGCATTGGATCAGTTGAAAAACTTTCCTTCACCAAGATATTCTCCTTCACAAAAGCTACCCAGAAATTTTCCCTGGGTAGATATTACCTATTTGCACAGGGTGGTGACAGATACGTCGCAGCGAATGGGGAATGTTCATCCCGATGTTGCCGTTACCATGATGGAGGAGATGGTGAACAGGTGGAATTATTATTTTGAGCTTCCGGTATTGAGGGTTGATTCTGCCACTGCACAGAAAAGATATACAGATACAAAGGATGTATATTATCACTTAATAAAATATGCAAATGCTCATCCTGAAGTTCCTGTGGCAACAATTACCTATCAGCTGCAAAATAAGGGGATTCATGCAGGCTTCAATGTTTCAGGCCCGCATTTATCTGCTCAAAACCTGAATGATAAGTTTTTTTTGCAAGATGCTTCGGGAAAAGTAATTGTATATAAAAATAAAAAATGGTTTAATCCATTTACCGCTGATGAGATTTTTGAAAAAGACGGAAAAATTTCAGCTTTTTATATTAACCAACTTGGTAAGCATTTAAAAAGAAAAATTGATTTCATAAACGAAAACGGGGAATGGTACGGGCATAATTGGCCGGATGAATTATTGGATAAATCTCCCCAAGTGGTTGAATTCAAGAAGAAAAATAATTTAGATAACCATTCCTTTAATGGTTGGATGTTGAACAGGTTTGATTCGGTTTATAAAGCATCTTTATTAAAAAGTCTGCCCTGGAAGGATATTAAGTTTACATTTTATAATGTTAGTGCTTACAACCCTGCTTATTGGCCTGATT
>DATCKK010000437.1:0-3578 GCA_036562325.1 Cytophagaceae bacterium
GTAGCAACCGTGTGATAGTATTCTCGTTTATTGTCAAATCAAACGGAGGCATTGAGTGTATAATATGGATTTTTGCAATTAATTTGTATCATGATTAAAATAAAATTTTTAGGTGCTGCAGGAACAGTTACCGGTTCCAAATTCTTACTAACTCTTGATCATTATAAGGTTCTGATCGATTGTGGATTGTTTCAGGGAATAAAATACCTCAGGAGTTTAAACCGTGATCCTCTGCCTGTAAATATCTCTGAAATTGATTCAGTCTTGTTAACACATGCGCATCTGGATCATAGTGGTTACTTACCGTTGTTAGTGAAGTCCGGATATAAGAATGAAATTTATATGACAGGCCCCACGCAGCAGTTGGCGGCCATTGTATTAAAGGATAGTGCAAAGATTCAGGAAGAAGATGCGGATAAAGCCAATAGGGAAGGATATTCAAAACATAGCCCTGCGCTTCCTTTGTATACTGAGAAGGAAGTAGAAGCGTGTTTTAAACAGTTCAGGGTAGTAGAGCCTGAATCATGGGTTTCATTAGATGAGAAAATCCAGTTCAGGTATAGAAAGAATGGCCATATATTGGGCTCCTGTTATTTAGAAATAGCCTATGATGGAAAAATATTTGTGTTTTCAGGCGATGTAGGAAGAAAAGAAACTCTGGTGCTGGAAAAACCTTTGACTCCGGAAAGGGCGGATGTACTGGTAGTAGAAAGCACCTATGGAAATCGTGTACATAAAAAAACATCTCCGGAAGATGAACTATGTGATATAATTCATGAAGCAATAGAGAATAAAGGGAATATATTAATCTCCAGTTTTGCCATAGGCCGTGCGCAGGAATTGATGGTAGTATTGCAGCGATTGAAGAAACAAAAACGGATTCCCGATATACCTATTTACCTTGATAGCCCTATGAGTTCTGAAGCTACCAAAGTGTTGTTTCAAAATCCTCATTGGCATAAACTAAGCTATGAAGAGTGCCTGGCTATAGCGGAAGATGTCTTTTTTGTAAAAACAGTGGAAGATAGTACTGCAGTTATGAATATCCCCGGGTCAAAGATTGTCATTGCTGCAAGCGGAATGCTGGCAGGTGGCAGAATTTTAAATTATTTAAAAGAGTATATTGAAGATGCCAGGAATACCATATTACTGGTAGGTTACCAGGCGGAAGGTACAAGAGGTAAAGCGTTGAAAGATGGTGCTGAAGAAATAAAAATACATGGCCAATACTATAAAGTAAAGGCAGGAGTGAGGGAGTTGAATACCTTATCTGCCCATGCAGACAAAGAAGAACTGATCGATTGGGTGAAAAATATAAAAACACCGCCTGCTTATGTATTTTTGGTTCATGGCGAAAACGATGCTTTACATGCGCTTCATTCCACTATTAAAAAACAACTTGGCTGGAATGCCATAATACCCAGTTTACATGATGAAGTGAACTTATTTTGAAAGTAGTAGACCTTGGAAGTGATTTAGGAACTTTATGTATATGTAACTATGTTCATGTTTCAATACAGAAAAGTTCTAATGAAAGCAGAGAGTACAAACGGAATAGAAAAGGAGAAGTGGGAGCGGTTTGCCTTTATTCTTAAAACTATTGCACATCCGACGAGGCTTGCTATTATAGAATTACTGGCGGTACAGAATGAAATGAGGGTAAACGAAATTACAGAAACATTAGGTGTGGAGCAATCAGTAATTTCCCATCATCTGTTAAATATGAAAATGAAAGGTTTATTATTGTCAAGAAGAGTGGGAACTAATGTTTATTATTCGTTAAAAGAGAAGAAGTTGACAACCATTATTGAATGCGTGGAAAAATGTAATTGTAACTTTAGTTAATAAGAAATAATTCGATTATATGAGAAGTAAAACTACCAATAAATACCTGATAGGATGGATGATGTTATTACTTGCCTGTTTGGCCGCATGTACCAATAAAACAGAACATTCCGTGTTGGAGCCTTTGGAATATTTACAAGCTATTAATTCAGTTGAGCATCTTCAATTAATAGATGTTCGGAGCCCGGAGGAATTTAGGAGTGGGCATATCAAAGGTGCAATTAATTTCAATTATCGCGACAATAACTTTCGCGAACGTGTAACCTTATTGGATAAGGAACAGCCCGTTTATTTGTATTGCCGATCGGGGAACAGAAGTGCAAAAGCTGCGCAAATATTGAAGGAAGAAGGGTTTGTAAAAATATATGATCTAAAGGGAGGTATACTAAATTGGGAGAATAATAACTTAATGCTTAACAAATAAATGAAGCGGTTGATCATCGGTAACTTGTTCCTTATTGTGGGTATATGCCTAGGAGGTATGGCAGGATTTCTATATTGGAAGTATGTTGGATGTTTGTCGTCTGCCTGCCCAATTAAATCCGTATGGTATAACAGTGTTGTATATGGGGCAGTTATGGGAGGCCTGTTAGGAAGTATGTTTGAGGTGGAAAAACCTAAAGAGAAAATGGAGGAATAATTTATGGGGAAGTTTGAAGAAATAATCAATGCAGAAGAACCGGTATTGGTGGACTTTTATGCAGACTGGTGTAGCCCTTGCAAAGCAATGGCACCTGAGTTGGTAAAGCTGGCGGGGAAAGTAAAGGGCAAGGCTAAAGTAATAAAGGTGGATGTAGATAAAAATCCTGAGGCAGCGGTCCGGTTTCAGATAAGAGGTATTCCTACCTTAATATTATTTAAAAAAGGGCATATAAGGTGGCGGCAGTCAGGAATGATGAATGCTGAACAATTGGAAAATGCGATAGTACAAAACCTGCTTTAAAGAATAGTTTAGCCCTGTTTTGGACTAATGCAACGAAAAAGAGTAAAGAGGCCTTATCCGGTTTACCTTTATAACAGGCCTCTTCATTTTTACCATATTCCCAGATCTGCTAATACATTTTTATTATACCAAACTTGAGCAAACGCTGCAAACAAGGCAAACAGTGCAATAGAAAATCCGATAGCCAGTCCGGTTATTGTACCTCCTGAAATTTTTTTAGCACCTTCGATATATTTTTTAGAAGCCAGTTCAATGTATTTATCTAAAAAGTGAAAAATAGGGTAAAATACAATAACTGTAAGACTCATAGATATGGCAACAGCCATATATTTCCCTTGGCCTTCCTTCCAATGATGGAGATAGGACTCAACATAAGCATGCAGCAGGTCTGCAAATAGAATTGCCAGTGCGAAAACGGCAAAGTTGGTTAATTTTCGTTTCATAAAGTTTAGTTAAAGGTCATAAATCAATATAATAAGAAAATATGTTTAATTAAATATTTTCTTATTAAAATTATACTAATCGTTTTTAGGTGAGTTATGGCAAGAATAGTATGGAAGCTATAGAAAAGCTGGATAAAACTTAATAGAAATCCGGTTTGTTTTAAAAGAAAGTAAAATTAAAATGGAGAGCTAATGATGTTCAAAGAAGAATTCAAGGAAAACTTTGATCCGGGAGCAAGTAGGGAAGATTTAGAGCGACAGAACCAAACAGGGAAAAACTTTGAAGATCCTTTTATTAATACTCCGGTTAAAGTATTAACTGCAAAATCAATTGTTGGAGATAAGGT
>DATCKK010000439.1:0-3376 GCA_036562325.1 Cytophagaceae bacterium
TTAATTTTTATCCACTAGAGAATTTTAACAAATTCACTTAAAGGTTTTCTGTTTCTTGGAGTAAGCTCCCTTGTTTTAAAGGGCTCATCTAATTGATCCGGTGTTCCTGGATACCCCAGAGCGATCATGCATATTGGTTTATAGTCATTCGTCAACCCAAGTGTATCTATTGCTTTTTGTTTGTCGAAACCTCCCATAACATGTCCGTAAATACCAAGATCTAATGCCTGCAAAAGTAAGTTTTGATTTGCCATGCCTGTATCATGCATAGCAGTAGGATTTTCAGCCTCTCCATCGCTGATTTTTAGTTTGCAATAACTAAGAAGAAGGGCGGCTGCGTGTTTGGCCCATACTGCATTGGATGGATTAAGTATAGAAACCAAAGTTTCGAATGCTTCATGGTTTTCACGAAGTGCTACTATATATCTCCATGGTTGTTCATTGTTAGCACTGGGTGCCCAACTGGCAGCTTCTAGTATTGTGTTCAAATCTTTCCTGCTTATAGCCTTTTCGTTAAAAGCTCTCGGACTCCATCGGTTAATAATAAATTTACTTACCGGATTTTCAGTATTAGGGATTTTAATGTTCATATCTTATATTAATAACTCATGGGTACTTCCATTAATAATAGTTCAGCATCTGATTCTGCTTTTATAAAGATTTTGTCAGTTTCCCAGACTCCATAGCCATCTCTTGTGAATAAGGGCTGGTCGTTGATAGTAACATGTCCGCTAAGAATGAAAGCGTAAACGCCATTGCCTTTCAATTTGAAATTATATTCAGTACTTACCCCTTTATCAAATTTTCCTAAATGAAACCAGGCATTCTGATGTATCCAAACGCCTTCATCTTCCGGGTTTGGAGAAAGTATTTGTTGAAGTTTGTTGTGTCTGTCTTCCTGGTTCAGACTTATCTGGTCATATCTGGGTTGCACATTGTTTTTGTTGGGGAATACCCAAATCTGTAGAAACTTGACTTCTTCGTTTGGGTTTTTGTTGTATTCACTATGGTAAATACCGGTACCAGCGCTCATCACCTGGATATCGCCTTTTTTGATGACTCCTGTATTTCCCATACTGTCTTTATGTTCCAGTTCACCCTCCAGGACTATGGAGATTATTTCCATATTATCATGCGGATGTTTCCCGAATCCCATTCCACCGGCAACATTATCGTCGTTGAGTACTCTTAATGCCCCGAAATGTATTCTTTCCGGATCGTAGTATCCCGCAAAGCTAAAGGTGTGATGACTCTTTAACCAACCATGGTTTGCATAACCCCTGGTTTCTGCTTTATGTAATAATGTTTTCATTTAATATTAAAGTTAATAGTTTCTTTTGAGTTGTCTATAATAATACACAGCTTTGTTGGTTGTGTTTTCGATAACTGATTGAAGTTGTTTTATTTGTTATCGGATGCCTTGGAAGATTTTTTCTAAAGTTAGATTTTTCGTTGTTGGATTTAAATGATTAATCCAACTTTTACGGATCGGGTTTGAATTGCCGGATATTTTGTTGTTGGTATTTTATTAAAAATAAAAATACGAAAAGTGCAATTTTGTGCAAAAAGTCTAAAAATTTTTATTGCTCTATATACTGCTGATTTTAAGCGGTTAGTTTATTTTTCTAAGGAATTTACTGGGTTTTTATCCATATAGTTGTTACCTTAATCCTCCCTTTACGTATAAAAGGGGCAGGTTTATATCCTAAAAAAGTACAAACTACTAATCATGATTAATTTCCAGAGTATAAAACTTTTGGTTGGGTTATTATCTTTCCAGCTTATTACTTCCATTCATTTATCGGCACAGTCTCCATACTCTTTATCTAACGAATGGCGCTTTGGGTCCGGGGCAGGGCTGAGTTTTCCTTCAGGAGATTTTCCAGATTCGGGAGCACCAACTTCTGTAGGATCGAATGCAGGGACTGACAATGTAGAAACATCTACATCCATTAGTGATAAAAGTGGAAATGTCGCATTGTACACCAATACCCTTGAGGTTAGAAATATTGCCAATTCAGCAATTAGAAATCTTATTACCGATAATACCTGTGCTGGTTCGGCTACCGGAGGGGCAGTGGCAATTCCTGACCCAGCCAGTCCCAATGATACATATTATCTGTTTATTGCTAATGATATAACAGGAGGAGGCTGTGCTGCTAAAGGGGTAAACTATTATAAATTTCAAATGGATGGCAATGGAGAAGTAATTTATCTATCCGGCCCTGTAAATATTGCAGCGGGTACCTTTGCTGATGAATCTATTACTGCAGGAAACGATGGACGTGGTAATTATTGGATTGTTGCTCATGCTTATGCCAGCAATACTTTTAAAGTTTGGAAAGTGGATCAAACAGGTGTAACAGCCCTTGCCGACCAATCCAAGCCCGAAGTAACTCCCAATGTTAATACCAATCAGTCATATAGTAAGATTAGCCCTTGCCAGGACAAAATAGCATGGTTTGGTGGAGGTAAACTTTTAGTGTATGAATTTAACAGGCTGTCAGGTACAATAGGTAATTTACTATTAGACAAATCAGGGTTGGGGCACTCAGTAGGGGTTGAGTTTTCTCCTAACGGCCAGTTTATTTACTATTCCGGACAAGGGAGTACCGTGTCATGGTTTAATATTGCCACCGGTACAACCGGAACAATTGCAGGCAGTGCTTCCTGGACGATGCAACTAGGGCCTGATGCAAAAATTTACACCTCTCCCAGTGGAAATAGCGTTGGTGTTATTGATGATCCGGATAACCCGACAACATCTTCTTATTCGAATATTTCATTAGGAGGGGGAAGTATGTTTCGTGGTATTTCTAATCTGGCCTGGTTATCTCCCGAACCGCCACAAATTAATTATACCAATTCAACTGTATGTTCGGTCGATCTGGAATTCAATTTTAAGAATTATTTTCATTCAGATATAGCTATAAATACTTCTTCCGTTTCCTGGGATTTTGGCGATGGCTCTACTTCACCATTGCTAAATCCGTCACATACTTATGATAATGATGGTAAATACACAGTTAAATTAACTTTTGAAGATGCAACCTGCGGACACACTTTTACAGACAGTATAGAAGTAACCATTTCCAGTTGTAATGTGGTGAGTCCGACTTGTACGTATAACCTTGAGGCAATCATTGATCCGGTTAACAATGTAGTATTAAATGAAACAGATCCGGTTACCGTTAACCTCAATGGTTCTAATAGTATTTTTGACAACTCTGTTACTCATGCTGAAAAGTATTATTGGGTATTAGGAAGTGCCGATACTACTCAGGCATTTTCTACCAGCGACAATACAACGCTTACCTTTGCTTATAATGGGCAGGGTGGACATTTATCTCAGGGTTCTTATGAAGTTTATCTGATT
>DATCKK010000441.1:0-9386 GCA_036562325.1 Cytophagaceae bacterium
TCTTCATAGCCGAAAGATCCAGCCATTCCACAACAGCCAGATGGTATTACTTCCACTTTATAGCCCGGAAGGGAAAGTATCTTTTGAGTATGTGCCACAGAAGACAATGCTTTCTGATGACAATGGCCATGCAATTTAATCACATTATTTGCGGTCTTGAACTGATCTGCCGTGATATTTCCTTTCTCTACTTCTTTGGCAATAAACTCATCAATCAGGAAGCTATGCTTGGCAAGTTCTTCGGCAGCAGGCTTATTGGCCTCATCCATTAACGCAGGATATTCATCTCTGAAACTTAATATTGCAGAAGGTTCTATTCCTAATAATGGAGCATCTGCATTAACCACTTCTTTCAGTAACTGAACATTCTTACGTGCTATCTTTTGAGCTTGCCTTGCCAATCCTTTTGACAGATACGTCCTGGCGCTTTCCAGATGTTTTGGAACTACTACTTCATAGCCAAGTTTGGTTAACAATTCAATAGCTTTGATTCCAATATCCGATTCGTTATAATTGGTATATTCATCGCAGAAGAGATGAACTTTCCCTTTGGGTGTCCCTTTAGGTTTTAATGACTGAGGGTTTTTCTTCACCCAACTTCTAAGTGTTATCGGAGACATAAGTGGCAGCGGCCTCTTTTGAGACATACCCAATACTTTTTTAAGAAGGCTTCCCGTAACAGCATTTTTCATTACGAAGTTTGCCAACCCGGGCCAGTTAGCATTCAAGGCATTGGCTTTCGCATAATTGGCAACCATGGTAGTACGGAATGGCACTCCTTTTTCATCATAGTAATGTTGTAAGAATTCAGTCTTCAACCTTGCTACGTCCACATTTGACGGACACTCTGACTTACAGCCCTTACAAGAAAGGCATAAGTCATACACGTCATAAATCTCATCGTGTGCAAACTTATTTTGTTTAGTCGATCTTGTTAAAAACTCTCTAAGTATATTCGCTCTCGCCCTCGTCGTGTCCTTCTCGCTTTTGGTAGCCATATAGCTTGGGCACATTGTACCTCCGATAATATCCGACTTTCGGCAATCTCCTGAACCGTTACATTTTTCTGCCATTCGAAGAATTCCTTCCGTAGAAGAGAAATCAAATACCGTATCGAACTGATTGGTGATTTGGCCAGACTCATAACGCAGGAACTCATTCATTTTCGGAGTATGAACTATTTTACCTGGATTGAAGATGGCATTAGGATCCCACACATTCTTCACATCAACAATCAGGTTATAGTTTTTCTCACCTATCATCTTTTTGATAAACTCTCCCCTCACCCGACCATCACCATGCTCACCACTAAGCGAGCCACGATATTTCTTAACCAGTGTGGCTACTTCATCCGTAATGGTAAAGAACAGGTCTCTGTCTTCCTGCTTCTTCAGATCAAGGATTGGACGAAGGTGAATTTCTCCATCCCCAATGTGTGCATAAAACACACATTCCATATTGTACTTTTTCAGTATCTCTCTGAATTCTCTGATAAACTCCGGCTGGTCTTCCACATCCACGGCAGTGTCTTCAATACATGCCACCGCTTTAGGGTCACCAGGAACGTTAGCCAACAGCCCAAGCCCTGCTTTTCTCAAGGCCCATACTTTTTTAATATCCGCTCCAAACAAAATAGGGAAATGATAACCATAACCCGCTCCCCGCATCTCGGCTTCCATGGCTTTGGCCAGTTCTTCTATCTCTTCCCTGGTCTCTCTTGCAAACTCAACCACCAGTAATGCACCAGGATCTCCCTGTACAAAGAAGCGGTTTTTGCTCTGCTCAATGTTCTGCTTGGTACATTCAAGGATTATATTATCAATAAGCTCTACAGCACCAGGCTTGTATTTTAAAGCGATCAGGTTCGCCCTGGTAGCCTCGTCAATAGTATTTAAATGAACTGCTACCACCGCCTCATGCTTTGGAGGGGCAGGCACCAGATTTAACTTTATTTCAGTAGTAAATGCAAGGGTTCCTTCCGATCCGGCTAAAAGCTTACAAAAGTTAAACTTCTCTTTCCCTTCTGAAAAAGGTTCTGTTTCCAATAGTTCATCGATTGCATAACCGGTGTTTCTTCTTCGGATACTACGTTTAGGAAACTCCTTTCTTATTTCTTCCTGATTTGCGGGATCGGACAATATCTCTTTGAAGTGGCGGTAAATCTTATTCTCCAGAGTATCTCCCTTGCACTTTTCTTCAAACTCCTGTTTGGTCAACGGTTTGAAAGTAACTTCTGAACCATCGCTTAAAAGTGTTTTTAACTCAAGTGTATGATCTCTGGTAGTTCCATAAATAATAGAGTGAGAGCCACAAGAATTATTTCCTACCATACCGCCAATCATACAGCGGTTAGAGGTGGAAGTTTCCGGGCCAAAAAACAAATTATATTGTGCAAGGTGTTTATTCAGCTCATCCAGATTCACGCCCGGCTGAACGCGCACCCATTTCTCTTCCTGATTTACCTCAAGAATTTTATTCCAGTGATAAGAAACATCTACCACTATGCCTTTTCCCACTACCTGTCCGGCAAGCGATGTTCCTGCTGTTCTTGGGATTAACGAAGTTTTATGCTCATTGGCAAACTTTATCAGTTTTTTAATATCTTCCACCGACTTGGGCCGTGCTACTGCTTGTGGTAGTTCACGGTAAACAGAGGCATCTGTGGCATACAGTGTCCTCATGGTGATATCAGTAAAAAAATCACCCTCCAGCTGTTGTTTTAATTCTTCGAGTTTTGCCAGCATTTTCTTCGAAAATTGTATGGATTATAATAATAATGCAAAAATAAGATGTTTTTAGGTGAAATAGGGGAATTGCCATGTATTTTTCCGTTTATCCGGTTATTTAAGCCATTCACTCAAATATTTTTTGAATGTAAAATAATGGTAATATCTTACCGGCGTTTTTAAATCACATTTAATCAATCAATTAAACAAAAGCGTTTTTTATTTATGGAGTCTTCAATTTTATCAACCGTTTTACTTCCTCTTGCACTCGCCATTATTATGTTCGGCTTAGGACTTGCACTTACAATAGACGACTTTAAAAGAATTGTAGTTTTCCCCAAAGCTGTATTTGTCGGGTCATTTACTCAGCTAATTCTGCTACCAGTTCTTGGCTTTGGTATCGCTTATTTACTGCTTTCGTCCTCCCCGGAACTGGCAGTAGGACTCATAATTCTGGCAATGTGCCCGGGAGGCCCTACTTCCAATTTGTTAGCTCATTTAGGGAATGGCGATACTGCTTTATGCATCACGTTAACCGCTATTTCCAGTATTGTTAAAATCTTTACCATTCCATTAATGGTAAACCTGGCAATAGGAATATTTATGGGACAATCCTATGATTTACACCTAAATGTAGTGGAAACCATTGCTAAAATTGTAACTATAACAATTATCCCTGCCGCACTGGGCATGCTTATTAAAGCTAAGTTTAATGCACTTGCAGACAAAGCCCAAAAACCGGTAAAGATTATGTCGGCTATCTTCCTGGTATTAATTATTGTTGGTGCTGTTATGAAAGAAAAACAACACTTGGTGGAGTTCTTTACCATCGCCGGCCCGGCAGCACTGTTATTAAATTTGGGAGGGATGATTCTTGGATATTTTATACCACAAATTTTTAAACTGAATCCTGGCCAGCAACTTACCATAAGCATCGAAACCAGTATTCAAAATGGTACATTAGCCATTGGAATAGCAAGCAGTCCTTTAATGCTCAATAACTCCACTATGGCAATTCCCGCGGCAGTCTACAGTATAATTATGTTTGTTACCGCTGGTATATTTATTTCACTGCTAAACAGAAGGAAAAAAGTAGCGCTTTCTAAGTAAAGTCTGAAATGTGTATCTGATGTAAACAAATACCCAAAATTAACCGGGTATTTGTTTACACTATAACCTTTTGCCCGTTTTTCAGTTAATCTATCTTAAGCTTCTGCCCTTTATACAAAGGCATGAGAATTGCAATTAATCATTAAGGGTTAAATAATTCCTCTTATGAAAAATCTGATATTCCTGTTACTGATACTCAGTTCGATCGCTTACTCTAACTTAGGCTATGCTCAAAAAACGATAGAGGGAGTAACCATACCTGAAACATTTACAGCGGGTAAAGAAAAGTTGATTCTTAATGGTGCAGGAGTAAGAGAAAAGTATTTCATCGATTTATACATAGGAGCCTTATATCTTAAAAATAAATCTTCTGATGCGAACAAAATCCTGGAGAGCAATGAGCCTATTGTAATTAAAATGCATATCGTCTCCAAAATGATTACCAGTAAAAAGATGGAAGAAACGGTAAGAGATGGTTTTAAAAAATCCACCGGAGGAAACACAGCGCCATATAAAGAAAAAATTGATAAAATCGTCGAGGCTTTTAAAGGAGAAATAAAAGTAGGTGATGTGTTTGATATCGTCTATATACCTGAAGAAGCAACTACTTATCTTTATAAAAACAATAAACTGGGAAGCCAGGTAAAAGGAGAGGATTTTAGAAAAATAATGTTTGGAATATGGCTGGGAAAAGATCCGGCAGATAACGACCTGAAAGATGATCTGTTGGGAAAATAACTCGTTCTCCTAAATTATTATTACCCATTATTTTATCAAAACTGCACTTAAAATTTTTTAGCAGACATGGCACCTGGAATAGGTTCATCCCTACAGTTTTTTATACTTACAAAAACCACCTCTAACCTACAATTAATAAGCTATAAGTCAAATATTTATAACCTGTCGCAAGACATTTTCCTGTCCATTATTCATAATTAATTAATTATTCAATTTTATCCCTACTCCTATCATCAACGGCAATCTTCTTAAAACCAACATATTAAAACTAAAAAAATTATTATTTCGAGCCGCTCACACATTGATATAGTACAATTTTTTATTGTTTAATAAAAAATATTTTGATTTTTCTGTAATAATCGTCAGAAATCTGACTAGTGTATGATACAAAACACAATTAATCACTAACCAATCACTTACATGAAAAGAAAACTACTATTGCTTTTCGGATTGATGATTTCAATTACCACCTATAGCCAGGAATGGTATGATATGTTAGACGATCCGAATCTGAATTTCTATGAAATTCAGGAAAAGTTTTACAAGTATTTCGAAAACCGTGACAAGGGCAGGGGAACCGGATGGAAACAGTTCAAGCGTTGGGAGTACATTATGAAAGACCGTATTGATGAAAACGGGAACATAATAGGAGACAGAGTAGGATGGAACGAAGTAGCCCGGTTTAAAAGCGAAGCGGCCAAGAAAAGAACCGGAGCAGTTAGTGCCGGAAATTGGACAGAACTTGGCCCACGTGAGTGGAACTCTACTTCAAGTTGGAACCCAGGAATAGGAAGGGTTACCTGTATCGCGGTGGATAAGAAAAATACAAATGTAATCTATGTTGGATCTCCAGGAGGGGGCCTATGGAAAACCACTGTAGGGGGGAATAATTGGATTCCATTAACCGACAATCTTCCGGTTATGGAAGTATTCTCCGTAGAAATTGACCCTAACAATTCCAACGTTGTATATATGGGTACTGCTGGTGGAGGAATTCTTAAATCTACCAATGCCGGAGCCAGCTGGGTACAGGCTACTGCAGGAATTTCAAGCAACGCCAGAATAAACAGAATATTAGTTGATCCAACCAATAGCAACATACTTATTGCTGCTACCACCACAGGAATGTACCGCTCTACCAATGGTGGTGTATCCTGGTCATTAACAGCTAACGGAGAATTCAACGACGCCGAATTTAAGCCAGGTAACACATCTATAGTCCATGCTACCGGGGACAGATATTTCAGATCTACCAACAATGGGGTAAGCTATATACAAATCACCAATGGCCTGCCAAATGCAGGAAGAGCATTCGTTTCTGTAACTCCTGCCAACCCTAACTATGTCTATGTTGTTCAGGCAAGGGGTTCTGAGTTTGGCTGGTTCTACAGATCAGTTAACAGCGGAGACTCTTTCACCACTATGGTAACCGGAAGCCCCTCCAATGGAACCAATTATTTTGGATATAGCCCTAATGGAACTGATACAGGTGGACAAGCCTGGTACGATATGGCAATGTGCGTTTCTACTACCAATGCCGATGAAGTATACATAGGTGGAATTATTATCTGGAAAACCACTAACGGAGGCTCCAGCTTCACTGCCATGACCGAATGGATCTATCCTAACAGCCGTGGCTATACTCACCCTGATATGCATGCATTAGAGTATGTTAATGGCGTGGTATATTCCGGAAGTGACGGAGGTATTTACAAAAGTACCAATGCCGGTGATGATTGGACAGATCTTTCCAAAGGCCTTGGAATACGCCAGTTCTATCGAATCGGTTGTTCTAAAACAGACCCGAATATGATCTCCGGTGGGGCTCAGGACAATGGAACAAGTATTCTTAAATCAACAGGATGGATAGATTGGTTAGGTGCAGATGGTATGGAAACAATTATTGACCATACTAACCCTAACATTGTATATGGTACTACTCAAAACGGAGGATTGAATAAGTCAATTAACGGAGGACAATCAAGAACAGGTATAAGCACACCAAGCGGAAACGGAAACTGGGTAACTCCATGGGTAATGGACAAGTCAAACTCCAGCACCTTATATCTTGGATACAATGAAGTGTTTAAAACTACTAACGGAGGTTCAAGCTGGACTAAAATCTCCAACTTTGGCGGTAGCTCAGGACTGGATGCGTTAGAAGTTGCCCCTTCTAACTCTAACTATATATACGCTTCCAAAGGTTCCACTATCTGGAGAACAACCAACGGAGGAGGATCCTGGACCAATATATCTTCAGGGTTAAGCGGAAGCATTACTTATATAACCGTACACCCTACCAATCCTCAAAAAATTGCCGTATCTACCACCGGAGGTTCAAAAGTGTTTGTATCTAGCAATGCAGGTTCTTCCTGGACTAATTATACAGCAAACCTTCCAAATATTTCTTCCAACTGCGTTGTATTCCAGGCAGAGAATGACGGACTTTATGTTGGTATGGGAGTTGGAGTTTACTACAGAGACAACACCATGAATGAATGGGTATCCTTCATGAGCAACCTGCCAAATGTAAGTGTAAGAGAACTGGAAATACATGAAGGAACTAAGAAAATCAGGGCGGCTACCTACGGTAGAGGTTTGTGGGAGTCCCCTCTATATTCTACACAGGTAGCGTTAAGAAATCCTGAAAACCCTGCCAATACTGAAAGTGGCCTTGAATATAGTTATTACCATGGTACTTGGGACAACCTTCCAAACTTCGCAGCTTTAACTCCGGTGAAAAAAGGAGATGAAACCAACTTCAACCTTGGACAAAGAACTCAAAATGATAATTTCGGATTTGTATTTACCGGGTTTATTGATGTTCCTACCGATGGACAGTATACATTCTATACTACCTCTGATGACGGAAGCCGGCTGTTGATCGGAACTACAGTAGTTGTAGATAACGATGGACTTCATGGCTCACAAGAAAGATCTGGTACGATAGGATTGAAAAAAGGGAAACATGCTATCACTGTTGAATTCTTTGAAAAAGGTGGTGATGAAGTGTTAAGTGTAAGCTATGCAGGTCCGGGAATTACCAAAAGGGCAATTCCTAACAATGTACTTTACAGAAAAGGAAATGTACCTCCAACCGTTTCGATAACTGCACCTTCCAATAATGCAAGTTTCATCGAAGGTTCACTCATAACTATTTCCGCTAATGCTTCAGATCCGGATGGTTCTGTCTCCAAAGTAGAATTCTTCCATGGTTCTACGCTTATTGCAACAGACAACAGCAGCCCGTACAGCATAACCTGGGCCAATGTTCCTGCAGGAACCTATGCATTGACTGCCAAGGCTTATGATAATAAAAATGGAGTAACTACCTCAAGTGTTGTTAACATCACCGTTACTCCTTTAAGAAATCCGGATAACCCGGCAAATACCGTTTCCGGAATTGAATATAGCTACTTTGAAGGTTCATGGAACAACCTTCCAAGCTTTACCACATTAACTCCGTTGAAAACAGGATATGAAACTAACTTCAGTCTTGCCCAAAGAAACCGCAATGATGATTTTGGATTCATGTTCCATGGTTATATAGACATACCTACCAACGGACTTTATACCTTCTATACCACTTCTGACGATGGAAGCCGCCTATTCATAGGAACCGGCCTGGTGGTAGACAATGACGGGCTTCACGGAAGTCAGGAAAGATCAGGTTCTATTGGATTAAAAGCAGGTAAACATGAAATCTACGTTACCTTCTTCGAAAGAGGTGGTGATGAAGTACTAAGTGTAAGTTTTGAAGGGCCGGGAATCAGCAAGCAAACAATTCCTTCTTCCAGACTTTACAGAGTTAAAACAGAAAACACCTCTCCGGTTGTAAGCATTACCAATCCGAGCAACGGAGCGCAATTTACCCAAGGTGCTACCATTAACTTTGAAGCCTCTGCTTCTGATCCTGATGGCTCTATTACCAAAGTGGCATTTATGCGAGGCAATGACACTCTGCACATAGATTACACAGCACCTTATACTGCTGCATGGTCTAATGCTCCTGTCGGAACTCATACTATAACTGCCGTTGCAGTAGACAATCAGGGAGCCGCAACCACATCTGCTCCGATAACTATTGTGGTGAATCAAAGCAATGTAAACCAGTTGCCTAATGTATCCATTACATCGCCTGCCAATAACAGCACCTTCACTTCAGGCAGTAACATTACTATCAATGCGACAGCTTCTGATCCGGACGGTTCTGTTACTAAAGTAGAATTCTTTGCCGGAACTACGCTGCTAAGCACCGATGTTACGTCTCCATATTCTTTCACATGGAACAACGTTCCTGCCGGTACTTATCAGTTAACTGCGGTGGCGACTGATAATAAAGGTGCAACAAAAACATCTTCGGTTGTTACTATCACAGTGGAGAACCCAAATATAAATCCAACAGTTACCATTACATCGCCAAGCAACAATTCAAGCTTCAATGCCGGAAGCAACATTACTATTAATGCAACTGCTTCCGACGCGGACGGCTCTGTTACCAAAGTGGAGTTCTTCGCAGGATCTACACTGTTAGGTACGGATGCGACTTCTCCATATTCTTTCACATGGAACAACGTTCCTGCCGGCACTTATCAATTAACTGCGGTAGCGACTGATAATAAGAATGGGAAAACCACTTCTTCTGTTGTCAATATCACGGTAGTACGTGTAAATGCCAAACCAACCGTTTCGATTACAAGCCCTGCCAATAACGCAAGCTTCACCGCCGGATCAAACATTACATTTACAGCTAATGCCAGCGATGACGTAGCCGTAACTAATGTTTCATTCTATCGTGGATCAACTCTGATA
>DATCKK010000449.1:0-1858 GCA_036562325.1 Cytophagaceae bacterium
GTAGATTTCTTGTTTATTGCCTGTTTGTTTTCTGTGGTATTCCCAATGCGTTTTCCGCCGATACCCTGGTTATTTCTAATAATAAAGCGGATTACACTTTGGAGGCTGAATACATTCAGATTCTGGAGGACTCCACCAACAAACTGACTATAAACGACATAGTTTCTGAACCTTACCATTCACAATTTGTAAACAGTCCGGTAGACTCCAAAATCCTACCCTCTATTAAAAACACGAATGCTACTTATTGGGTCAAATTCACCATACGTACCGATTCCGACGATAATCAAAACAGGTATATATTGGAAAACCTTGACCTGCACGTAGATAATTTTGAGCTGTATACGTTAAGCGACTCAGGAAAATATAAAATCAACCAGGCAGGGTATGCCCTTCCCTTCAATACCCGAATATATCCTCACAAAAACTTTGTTTTTGATATACCAGTTGATAGTCAACCCAAAACCTTTTACATCAAAGTTTCTTCCAGCAACCACAATGTTCTTCTTTTTAAAATAAGATCGGCCCCATTCTTTACTCTTTACTCTACAAGTGAGTACTATCTACTGGGAATTTTTTATGGAATACTGCTGATAATGGCGGTTTATAACCTTCTCATGTATTTTTCCATGAGAGAAAGTTTGTACCTGTATTTCATCGTGTACATCCTATGTGGAATGATAATTACACTTACCGAGGATGGAACAGGGTTTCAATATTTATGGCCGGAGCATCCGGAATGGAATCATTTAATCAGCTCCGTATCACCACTGCTTCTGGTATTGAGCTTCACTTTTTATTCTAAGCGCTTCCTGCTTTTAAAAACTACATTACCCGCTATTAACAGGATATTTAACTATATTTTAGCAGGTTATACCGCCTTTTACTTTATTGACCTTTTCACCTTTAATCTGTCTAAAAGCTTCCCTATACATTTTATACCTTTTGTGCTGATTTACTTTGCTGCTATTCGGTGCCTTAGAAAAGGGTATCGCCCGGCCAGATTTTATGTTATCGGCTATACTTTTATGTTTATCAGTATTATCCTGTTTACCCTTCGGTTTTTAGGGGTACATATTTCGGATAGTATCATTACAGTTTATTCCTTCAATATAGGATTGGTTTTTGAAACGGTACTTATGTCTTTCGCTCTTGCAGACCGGATCAAAATCATGAAAAACGAAAAAGAGGAAGCACAGAAAAAGATCATTAGCCAGTTACAGGAAAATGAACGATTAAAAGACAAACTCAACAAAGAGCTTGAAATAAAAGTACAGGAGCGAACTCAGGAAATTTCCAGAAAAAATCAGGAGTTGGAATATGCTAACAGCCTGCTAAAGGAACAGGCAGAAGAGATAGCCAGAATTAACCAGCTACTGGAAGTCGACAATAAACAACTGAAAACCAATGTAAAAGAACTTACCAAAGCACGAATTTTCCTGAAAGATGTTGATTTTGCCGAATTCAGTAAAATATTCCCTGACAAGGAAGCTTGCCTGAGTTATCTGGTAGAGTTAAAATGGTCTAAAGGTTATAGCTGCAAAAAATGTAATAATACGAAGTGGTGTAAAGGAAAAGACGAGTTTTCAAGACGTTGTACAAAGTGCAGGTACGATGAGTCTGCTACCGCCTACACCATATTCCATAAATTAAAATTCCCGATCACAAAGGCGTTCTATATGCTATTTCTGATTTACGCCAATAAAGAGAAAATAACCTCCTTCGAATTATCCCAAATAGTATCTCTTCGCCAGAGCACCTGCTGGAATTTTAACCGGAAAATTCAGGCCGCAGTAGCAAACAATAAAAAGAAAAATAATTCTGACAGTGAGGTTGATGGTTGGGCACAACTAATCAT
>DATCKK010000457.1:0-4423 GCA_036562325.1 Cytophagaceae bacterium
AATATTAAGGAAATTGTTAATAACTTTTTAGTAGCAAAAGTCCAAAACATGATTAATGAAGTTCAAAAAAAATAAGTTTTTTGATAACGCTATGTATAGAAATTCTTTTACTTCTGTCAATATTCCCGCTTTCATGAATAAATATATTCTATTGGCAGTATTTTTTGTTTTCGTGAGTTTGTCTGTTTTTTCCCGGTCAAATATTGATTGGGATAAAAGAGTAAATAACAATGATTTAAATAGTATAAGGAACTATATTGATTCAGTAAAATATGGTCATCAGCAAATAATTAATAAACCCTTGTTGGATAGTATATTGATTGAAAATCAACAGGCATACCTGGATTGGAAAGAAGAATTTATAAAAAATGCAGTTCGGGTATTGGATAGGCAAATAGACCTGAATAAAAAGCTTCACAAACAGGGAAAGTTAAATGAGCTGTCTTATGTCGTGGATGTGCGCTATGAAGTTCATAAGACTATCCACCCAATTGAAGCTTCCGATTATCAGGAGTTAAATAAGGCGTTGATTGATTTTAATAAAACAGCAAATGGAGAAGAAAAGAAAGTGGTCTTGTATGTGCTTTTAAGTACGGCACAATTGCCAATGATGTCAAATACATCAGGGATAACTGATGATACCCAATTTGAAAAGTATATTAATATTGTTCATAATAAAAGTTTTAATGATTGGTCTAGTCAATACAAGGGAAATAACGAAAAGGATTATTATTATGGTGCTTATAAACAAGAGTTGATGACTTTTACCCATGAGATCATAAGAAGGAGTAAAATTGAAAGAGAAAGTAATACTAAAGGCGCATTGCTTCACTTTAATTCTTCCACTATTCTCAATTATAAAAGTATTATTGATTTTAATAAGCTTTCTTCGATTCAAAAAGTAGATTTTATTAATAACATAGTATATCATCTTACTATTGCATTAGGTAAAGATATGAAAGCTAGCTCTGTTAAGGCAGCAGTTAGTGAAATAAAAAGAACTATACCTAAAGGTGCAGGACTAAGTATTGCCACTAACCTAATCCGTCCTTATGTAAGGGATATTATTCGGATTTTTTATAAACTACAAATTACCAATCCTGGTTTCGTTCTCGACGAATCTTCAATAAACATTGATGCAAAGGAAATGATATATGAGGATCCTGACCAGAAAATTCTTGCCAAGCTTATTTCCTATCAATATTCTTCACCTACTGAGAGAAGCTTTGGAAATATTAAACTTATGGATTATGCAGGAATATCTGCTTGTGATCCTAATTTTATTAAAGTACTTAACGATGCTATAGGAGATGTAAATGGATTAAAAATAAGAGATTTAAATAGGGGGGATGAGGATGTACAACTTTATATAATTACCTCTTCAGATAATATAAAACTAGGTTCTAACATTAGTACAGGTAAAACCGCAACGCAATGGCTTTTTGAAAAAGATAATATTCCACAATCGGGAAAAGTTCTTGTGTTAAGTATTCATTTTAAATTGTCTAACTCTATACTAAAAGCACACATTGCTTCCAGATTTAACAGGAATATGGAGGATTACCTAAAGAATAAAAGGCAGGATGAGGGATATGCATGGTATAAAAATAAAGAAACAGGTGAAATAGTATTTGGAAAACAATTAAGCTGGGAGAATAATAATGGAGTGTATTTGCCGACAAAATGGGAGTTTCTTAATACCCACAGATATTATTATAATGGTAAATTTCATTACAATAGTTATAGTGACTTTTTTCTGTTTGCTATACCTGCTCAGGTTGCTGAAAATACTTTTAATGCATTTGATAGTTGGATGATGGAAAATGGAGAAATTGTTTCAACTATTATTATAGAAACAGGGGTGGCAATTGTTTTAGCTGTTCCTACCGGGGGGGCAAGTTTGGCAGCTGGTCTTACCCGTGTTGTTGTTGTGAACCAGGGTAAAAAAATATTAAAAGAAGCGGCAATGGACATGTTGACTGATTATGTTCTTCAGTTGGCAATTAATCGTACTTTCTTTTGTTCAACAATGGAGGAAGCCAGAAAAGCAGTGGAAATGTCAGATGTCTGGGCTTCGGGTGCAGAAGCTATTTTTGTAAATAAAGCAGGTAAGGCAGCGGTAAACTGTATCAACGGCGTTTACAAAGAGTATTCGGAAAACCATAATGCCACTTATATTGACTTTACTGAAAACTGTATGAGTGAAGTTCTTCAGTTTTATCTGATGGAAAGGATATTGGAGGCTGGAGGAAAGACTTTTGAAAAGTTAAAAGATTATGCTCAAAAGAATCCTGAAGTTTTTATTTCAAAACTTATCAATACTAAGTTGCTAAGTTTTGAACAAATGGAAAAACTATTGGAACGATTGGGGGTACCCAAAGAAAAACTGGATGAGTTAGCAAATGGTTTGCAAACCCTGCTTTCAAAGTTAACAGCTAGCTCTAAATGGTTAAGAGATAATGCCAGAGCCTTAAATGTGTCATTTGAAGAAAGAAAAGATGCAATAAAGTTTTTTAAATCTGGCAATAAAAATGAGGTGTTTGCTGAAATTACTTCAGATGGAACACTAAAAGTTAATAACTGGGCTGATGAAGGCTTTAGTTCTACAGGTGAAGTTCTTCCTTCAGGTAAGTATATAGACCCATTAGGTAAACAAGGGGAGGATATTTTATCAATAGCTAAAAAAGATGGAGAGTATGGTATTGTTAATGGACAAAGAGCCTGTTTTATTGCTGGTACAAAGGTGCATACGAATAAAGGGTTGATAAATATTGAAGATATAGCAATAGGTGATAGCGTCTGGTCTTATGATGAAGTTAATAAACGCTCCAGGTTACAAGTTGTGCTGAACACATTTAAAAAGCAGGCTAATAAACTGATTAAAATCTTTGTAGGAAAAGATACGATTATCGCTACTGATGAACATCCCTTTTACGTCAATAATAAATGGATGCCTGCAGGTACTCTCAAAAAAGGGTTAAAAATTTTGATGCTATCGGGCTCTTTACTTTCAGTTGATAGCATAGCTTCTATAGATTCTAGTGTTGCTGTATATAACTTTCAGGTCAAGCAAGATCAAAATTATTATGTAGGAAGTGAAGGAGTGTTGGTACATAATGGTTGTGGTGTTGATGAATTTGAAAAGAAATTAGTAAATTATAAGAACCTTCAACTTAAATATAAGACCCTCTCTGATCCGGATAAGGTGAAATTTGTTGCTGATTTTAAGGATAAAGAAGATATACTTGATGCCTTAGATAAGGACAATAGATTGGTCGATAGTTGGAAGGTCATTAAAACTGTTGATGATCCCGTTCTTGCTGCCAAGGCTACAGATATTGCAGAGCTGGAATTGGTTGTCAAAAACTTAAATGAAATTCAAGCTTCAGGAGGTTATGCAAAATGGAAGAACCTTTTGACATCATTTAAGAATGTCGATGAAATTAAACATCTACTTAAAACAGAAAATAGTTCCGCTTTTTTCTGGTCAGGGAGGACAAGCAAAGGTATAGGGGTTCAGCAAGATGCAGTTAGGATTGCAGGATCTAAAGGAGGTACCACATTGGAAATGCTTCTTGAAAAGCGTAACATCAAGTTACCCGATTGGGATGCAAGCAATCCTGCTGTTGTTAAAGTATGGGAAGACGTTTCGGCTGAGTATGCAAAACAAGTTTCTGGGGAGGTAAGGGCAGTATTAGGTAAGCAATTAAGAGAGGGGAATGTTTGGCAAACAAAGGAGCTGCCTGCTTTAATGGAAAATGCTAATGTTAAAAAAATTATTACTATAGATGCCGAAACTTTAGTAGAGACTGTAATTTTTACCAGATAAATGAACAAGATAAATTATTCAATTGATACAAGAGGTTCAATGATTATAGGCTTTAATGGTAAGACGGCTAAAATATCGGGAGAGTTAATAATGAACCCTCCGGTATTTTATGCAGATATTAAGGCTTTTAATTATTGGGAACCTCCATTTGAAAATGAAAAAATAACAGAGACAGAAAAAGCGGCTATTATTGATTTTATAACAAATGATTCAATAGATAAAATCAAGACCAAAGTAATATTTGACTAAGCTTTTACTGCCTCTCCTTCCACCGTTCCGGGTTTTGATGAGTGCTTAGTACGGCAGAAACAATAACCAGTTGATTTTCTTCATCCAGGACAAAGTGTATCATGTAGGGGAAAACATCAAGGACGGCCACACGGACATTGTCATACCGTATGGCTGTTGCCTTTGGGTTCTGCCTGATAAAGCTGACTTTTGCCGTACGTGCTGGGTGAAACGTTTTCCAAGTCCTGGCTGCCGTTCATTATACCAATGGGCAGCTTCTTTAATATCCTGTTTGGCAAGGGGAAGGATAATTGCTTTATACATTTTACAGGCCTTTTTCTATATCGTCCATAGCCGAATCGAAGT
>DATCKK010000465.1:0-2307 GCA_036562325.1 Cytophagaceae bacterium
GATCAGAAAATCCTCAATAATTTTTTCGATATTTTTAAGTTCAATCTGGCCCACACACAGAAACTGCGCAAACTCAGCCATAATACACTCACTCGACAAAGCTTCTAAATTATCAATGCTTTTATGAAAGCATACAAATTCAATAAAACTGTGAATGGTACTTACCTGATATTGGGCTTTATTTGTACTTTCATTCTTCAATAACCGCACTTCATATTCCCTGGCCCAGTGATCCAGTTCTTGCTGGAAAATCTCATAAGGTTCCATATCATCTAAAGAGGCAGACATATTTATTAGATTTTAAAAGACTGTTAATATTTTAAATAGCATAAGATGCTTCGTCAACCCTTTCAAAAGATTATCTGTTTCTAATATAAAGGGAATTGGTATGGAAAGAAAATTAGAGGGCAAAAGAGTTGCTGTATTGGTAGAAAACGGGTTTGAACAGGTAGAGTTGACCGAACCTGTAAAGGCACTTAAAGAGCAGGGGGCAAAAGTAGATATAATTTCACCTCATGATAAGGTGAAAGGCTGGAATTATACGCAGTGGGGAGACGATTTTGAAGTAGATGTAAAATTGGATAAAGCAGTTGCAGATCAATACAACGCTATTTTACTTCCCGGTGGGGTTATGAATCCGGATAAACTAAGAATGAATAGTCAGGCGATTACATTTATTAAGCATTTTATGGAATCAGGTAAGCCGGTAGCAGCTATTTGTCATGGCCCCTGGACATTAATTGAGACTGGTCTGCTATCAGGTAGAAAAGTTACTTCCTATCCCTCGATAAAGACGGACCTCATTAATGCCGGTGCGAAATGGATAGATCAGGATGTAGTAACCGATTTGGGGATTGTAACTAGTAGAAAGCCTTCGGATATACCTGCATTTAATAAAAAAATGATTGAAGAAATAGCGGAAGGTGTTCATAAAAAAAGGCAAATTACTCCTTTGAAAAGGCCATGGGAAGCTTTTAGTAGTGAAGAAAGGAACAGGCTGAATGAAAACATTGATACCAGAAACTGGGATGAATACGAGAGAATGATGCGAGGTGAACCATAAAAACAATACAGCCCGCACGGGCTGTATTGTTTAGAAAGAAAAAACCAAAGAATTTATGAAGTTTTTGGTAATAAATCTTTAACCTCTGTTTTAAATTTATTTAGCTCGAATAGTTGCTTCAAATAGTTGTTCAAATCTCCGGATTCCATAATGCTTTTAGCTCTGTTTTTTGCATAAGAATACTTAATCAAAAATGAAGCAAGGATATTATTATCAGTAGTTTTCATATTTTTATCTCCCTTTTAAGTTAACGTATGTTAATTAGCATTTCAAAGTTTATGCCAGATATTGGCACAGATTGTTTTCTAATGATTCAACGGGGGTATTTTGAAAAAATTATCTTGTTAATTGAAATCAATAAAATTTTATGTTTCAGGCTATCGGAGCCGGTTTTTCTCTTAATTAAGATGATTTTGAAGTATATTATTACAGAAATATAAAATTTTAACAGTTGATTGATTAATTTTGGTTCGATGAAGGAAGAGTTTTTAAAAACAGTATTTAAAAAGCATCAGTTGGCGGAACCAATCCCCTCTATGGGGGCTGTATGTAAATTTGCGGATAGATTATTGCAAACCTTGTTTCCACCTTTGTCGGAAATGAAGTTTAGCTCGGTTAAAGATCTGGAAATACATTTATTAACGCTGGAAAGAGAACTGTACACAGTACTTGACGGATTAAAAAAGCAGCTTAATGATTCGCCGGAAAATCTGGCCGGGCGATATATGAAGCAGTTGCCTTTGATATACGATCATTTGGAAAAAGATGTCCAGGCTATTGTGTTGGGAGACCCGGCTGCTAAAACCGAACTAGAAGTAATATTGACCTATCCGGGGTTTTATGCTATTGCTATGTATAGAATAGCCCATGCTTTGCATCTGCTTGAAATACCGTATCTGCCAAGAGTTATTACTGAATATGCTCATTCAAAAACAGGAATAGACATACATCCCGGAGCTAACATAGAACCATATTTCTGTATAGATCATGGTACGGGTGTTGTAATAGGAGAAACCACTATTATTGGTAAATATGTTAAGATTTATCAGGGGGTAACTTTAGGGGCACTAAGTGTTGCCAAAGAAATGGCTTCCGTCAAAAGGCATCCGACCATAGAAGATAATGTGGTAATCTACAGTGGGGCAACAATATTGGGAGGAGATACGGTAATTGGTGAAAATAGCATTATTGGCGGAAACGTATGGATTACGAAAAGTATTCCGCCTCACTCAACGGTATATCAT
>DATCKK010000468.1:0-2411 GCA_036562325.1 Cytophagaceae bacterium
ACTTCGAGGAGCTTCACGGGTTTACCGGGAAAGAGTATGATCCGGACATCGGTTTGTATTACTTCAACGCCCGGTGGTATGATCCGGACTTGGGCAGGTTTATCTCGGAAGACCCGGCCGGACAAGGACCTAATCCTTACAGTTATTGCGGGAATGATCCGATAAATCGGATTGATCCGGATGGTCAATTTTTCGGAGCATTATTGGGTGCAGTTTGGGGTGCAATAAAAAAATCATTTGTTACGTCAATTGTTCAAGGTGTTATTTCACAAATAACCGGCGGAGATTTCTTACAGTCTTTTGCAGCAAGTATGATGTCGGCAGGAATAGCTGGAGGAGTTTCATCATTAACAGGTAGTATTATGGATGGAACTTCTTTAGGTAGGTTATTAGGTGGCAGTGACTCGATTGCATATAAGGCGGTTAGCACCGGGATTAGTAGCGGGCTTACTAGTGTTGCTTACGGAGGGGATTTCACATCTGCTTTCTGGACTGGTTCTTCAAATATTATAAAAGGAGCGATACAAGATACTGCCGTAGGTTTGATAACAAATGGAGTAAATTCCTTACAAGAAGGCGCTCTTAATATTTTTAGATCAATGGGTTTCATCGGAAGTTCCATTAGTGAAAGATTTGGCGCATGGCAAAGAATGCAGAAAGAGTTTTATCGATGGTTGGATTCGGTACCTCATGTACGTTTTGGAATGGAAGGTGGACTTGAGTTTGCTGATAAGTTTATGATGCGATTATGGCATATGCAGCAAAGGCAACATGTAAACCTATCGGAGCTATCAATTGATGAACTTGACGCAATTTATTGGGAAGAGGTAAGAGATCAAAATGTATTTGCGATGTATCATGGAGTATATCTTACATGGGCAGCTTATAGCAAAATGCGAGTTAACGAGATAACTAAAGGTCAAAATGTCTTTCCTAAAGACCCTAGGAATTTTAATCCAAAAGGGTTAATTAGGAGAGAATACAATAATGGAAAGATTATTAAATGGCATGATCCGAAAACAGGCAAGGCAGTATATGAGTGGAATGCTGATGCAGCTGGAGGTCACTACCATATTACTCCAGATGGTAAACATAGAATACCACATCCAGACACTAAAGATACTCATATAAAACCAGGCCAATGGATCCCATAAATAAAAAATTGAGGTGAAACATTGAATATAAATAAATTTAATAAACAGGAACTGGAAAATTTACTTTTGCATGATGCAGAAGTAACACAAATTTTATGTGATTATGATCAACATAAAATAATCTTGCCAATTAAAAAAAATATATCTCAGGATATAAATGCTGAAATAGTCTTTGAAAATGTTATTTATTTCGATATGAGCTTTTATGAACCTTGGGGGCCAGGTATATATATAAGTGAAGTTAGATTAAACGAGAATATTGATATTTTGGAAAGATTGAAAGAATGTAATTCCATTAGTAAAGATTATTTTCAGATTGTTATTTTACTTAATTCTGGAGATAAAATTAATATAATAGCTTCGAATGTTGTATATTCGGAAAAGTAACTTATAAATGTTGAGTGATTGTAGTTGAGTATTCGGACTTATAATAATGAAAACTATTTTGCAGGCTGGTTGTTTACGGAATAACTTGTCTGTTCCAAAAAATCCATCTGGCCAAAAATTCAACAAAAAATGAGCTTAACTAAAGAAGTTAGGCTCAAATTTTGTCTATGCTCCCACGATAGTCCGGGAATATTATATATTGGTTTCCGGGAAGCTCACTTTAATTGGGTTTCTGAAATTACTTTCAGAATTTACTTCAAAGTAGAGAGGGTGGCCGGAGGCCGGGTGAATCGGGTTTAGACAAAAACAATATAACCGTGAAAATAGCATAGAAAGTATGAATTTGTCCAGGGGATGGCCGGTCATCCCCTAGGACCTACCCACCCGCCGGGGAAAATTGTTTCCCCGGACCCCGCAATTGCTCCGTGTCATCCCTGACACTCCGAAGGAATGCTTCGCGGTTTTAATAGCCGCTTTCCTCCTAAACGCGGCTTCAGGGTCAGTTCAAGCCGTCGATGGCGTGGAACATCCTGTTCCCATGCCACGAGTTCGACCTCCCTGTCGTTCTGCCCCTTGTGAAAGTCATCTTTAGTAAAGCAAAGTCTTAAACTAGTTTGAACCAATTGCCTAAAGTTACTAAAAATGGTAACATGGTATCAGAATTGCTTACGACCCGGAAGACTTGTGGGTAGTCAAACGGGCTAAAGGCGAGACGACCCACTATGTCTACGAGGGTACGGAACCGATCTTTGAAAAGAGAATAAATGCCGGAAAAGCCAAGAGCTACGTTTACGCCTTGGGTAAATACCTAGCGAGAGTGGACGGGGTAATTGGAGACTCAAACGCCAAGAAGTATTTCTACCATACCGA
>DATCKK010000479.1:0-1910 GCA_036562325.1 Cytophagaceae bacterium
GCATATATTTGCAAGAATTCCTGAGAAGCTGCTTCAGAAGGGTATACTTTTACCTGATAGTTTATTTCCACTCCTTCTCCCGACAATTTAAGAGGAAGCTCCGATGGTTCCACTCTCCATCCTTGAGGCGCCGCTACCTTCACTACACCTTCTACTTTGTCTATAGATGATCGTACTGAGAATGAAAGTGTTTTAGGTTTAGTATCTGCAAAAACAATAAGATCTTCGGAAAGATTTACAAACACTGGAGGTACAATTTCAAACGGACGATATATTTCTCCCTTTACCGGATCTGTCTTTTTATATACTAATGGGGTTGTGTACTCAATAGTCTGTCCTTTAATATTCAGGGTAAAAGCAACCGATACGGCAGGAGGGTTTTCAGCCATTCCGATCAATTGCTGGTCAGATACAGTAAACATACCTATCTCCTGCTTTTCTCTTAACCAGTATGGTCCGGAATAACTAGCTTTTTCAGCAATTTTTATGAAAGTGGTCAACGTATGGCCAATATTTTGTTTAAGCTCCAGAGATAAAGATGTATCACCAACAGCCGAAGAGAAACGGACTTGTTTTAACTCAACAGGTATAGATGTACGGTTAATGGCTTCAATGGTCACTTTTATCTTCTCTCCCGGAACCGCTGAATAATCGGCGGCTACCGCTTCGGTCCACAATCCAAGAGTTCCTTTAATTACTGCGTCTAGTTCCTGCAATTTAACCTTCTTCCAATAGCCATCCGGTAACGCAATAATCAACTTTCGAACATCTAATAAAGCATCGAGCGAGGCTGAAGGATTATCAAGAGAGAAGTTTTTATACACTTCCTGCAACTTCTCTCCTATTTTTTCACCACCTTGTATTCTTGACCAGGTTACATTTATATCTTCAAACAAATCTTTTTTGGCTTTCGGCCCTTTGGTATGTTCCAGATATTCCAGGCTGACACCCCTTGTACCACTTGCTCCAAAACCCTGGCTTTTATGCATGCTTCTGCTTTCCGCAGCTATTTCAGAATAAGACTTTCCCAGCACATTATTATACCCACCTACATCCACGGTCAACATGCTATCGGCATTGAACTCCGAAGGATTAGTATAAAACCATGAATTGGTATTCCACACTAGGCGTTTAACCTGCCAGACATCCACATACTTCAATTGTTCCGGAAACCGCTTTGGGTCTGCTGCTGCATCAAATGCTTCAGAAGCAAGTATTGCAGAAGCTGTATGATGGCCATGTGTACGTCCGGGTTCTGTATTAAAGCGCGTTACAATTACATCAGGTTGAAAATTTCTTATTACCCAAACTACATCAGCCAGTACCTTCTCCTTGTCCCAAACTTCAAAGGTTTCGTCAGGAGTTTTGGAAAAACCAAAATCCCTGGCACGTGAAAAAAACTGTTTACCACCATCTATTAACCTGGCTGCTAATAATTCCTGAGTACGTATTACCCCCAATTGTTCATTTAGCTCAGTACCTATCAGGTTTTGCCCCCCACCGCCACGAGTCAGTGAAAGATAAGCTGTATTATATTTTTTTTCTTTGGTAAAATAGGTGATCAGCCTGGTATTCTCATCATCCGGATGTGCAGCAAGATATAAGACACTTCCCAACACCGTAAGCCTTTCCAAATCTTCGTGAAGTTGCGCTGCATTGTAGTTGACATTTGGCTGAGCTGTAACAGTAACTGAAGTTAAAAAACTAAAAATCAGTAAAGAAAATAGATAATTCATTCGACTCATAGGCTCTGTGAAGAACTGGTTTTACATTTAGGAACGCAAAATAAAAGAATATCTTTATTAGGGAAAGAAAAAAATGTGTTATAACACAAATTCATGGTAATTATTTAGTCAATTGTGAATACAAGGAAAAGAATCGCCGTAAAACCCAATAACAGAGGTTAATAG
>DATCKK010000483.1:0-3107 GCA_036562325.1 Cytophagaceae bacterium
GTAGAGTACAACAAAAAGAGAAAAAAAGGCGAATTCAAGAAAGCTGAAAAACAGGAGGAAAAAGTATGACACTAGTAAATGAACCAGTAAACAGAGTTGAGAATCGCAAAAAATATTGCAGATTCAAGAAAAACGGAATCAGATATATTGATTATAAAGACGCAAACTTCCTTTTAAAGTTTGTAAACGAACAAGGTAAAATTTTACCAAGAAGATTAACAGGTACCAGTCTGAAATTCCAGAGAAAAGTGGCTCAGGCTGTAAAAAGAGCAAGACACTTGGCATTATTGCCGTATGTAACTGATTCACTTAAATAATAAGTTTCAATCATGGAAGTAATATTAAAAGACGATATTAAAGGACTGGGATATAAAAATGATATAGTAAAAGTAAAGCCAGGTTATGGCCGAAACTACCTTATCCCTCAAGGATTTGCTGTGATAGCAAACGAGTCCAACAAAAAAATCATTGCTGAGAACATAAAGCAAGCCGCCCACAAAGCTGAGAAAATTAAATCTGAAGCTCAGGCTCTTGCTCAAAAAATCGGAGATACTGTTCTTTCTATCCCTGCTAAAGTAGGTGAAAGCGGTAAAATCTTCGGTGCAGTTACTACTCTGCAAATCTCTGACGCACTAAAAGAAAAAGGATATAACATCGACAGAAAGAAAATCTCTTTCAAGTCTGAGGTTAAAGAAGTTGGAGAATACGTTGCCGTACTTGATCTTCACAAAGAAGTTAAGCACGAAGTAAAATTCAAAGTAGTAGCAGCTTAAGAAATTGCTTAAATAAGCTTGTAAAATCCCGGGAAAATTTCTTCCGGGATTTTTTTGTTTTTATACTGCCAACAAATTCCATAACATGTTTCGGACCGAATTAAAAATACCCGATAGAACAGAAATTATTGATTTAACAACTCCCATTTTTAGCATTGGAAGTTGTTTTGCCAATGTCATGGGTGAGCGTTTCCTGGAAAACAAAATGCAGGCGATGGTAAACCCATTCGGAGTTATTTTTAACCCCATTTCCATCGCAAGAATTTTAAAAGCAACTATTGACAACACTCCACACCTGCTCTTCGAATTCACTGAAACTGAAAATGGCTGGTTTAGCTTTCATTTACATTCCGATATCTATGCTGATACACCCTCCGGACTGGAAACCATCATCCGAAAGAAAACACAGGAAAGCCACGAATTCCTTATAAGGAGTAAAATATTAATCATTACCTTAGGGACAGCGTATATTTATCGCCTTAACCAAAATAATATTCCGGTAGCCAACTGTCATAAAGTCCCCTCTGCAGCCTTCACCAAAGACTTGCTTAAAGTAGATGACATAATAGTAGAAATGAATGAGGCCATTCAGGCTCTCCGGTCAATCAATAAAGATATCCAAATTATTCTGACCGTAAGCCCGGTAAGGCATATCAAAGATACTCTTACATTGAACTCCGTAAGTAAATCAGTATTGAGAGTAGCTACCCATGAACTCGCTGAACAAAATAAAGAAATCATCTATTTCCCATCGTACGAAATGATGATGGATGACCTTAGAGATTACCGGTTTTATAAAGAAGATATGATCCACCCCTCGCCTGTTGCCGAAGATTATATCTGGGAAAAATTCAAACAGGCATATATGACGGATACCACAATTCAATTTATAGAAGAATGGGCCTCAGTCCGCAAAGCCATGACACATAAAGCTTTTCGTCCGGAATCGGAAGCACACAAAAAATTTATTAAAGCAACAATTGACCGCTTAAAGAAGTTAAGTCAACATGTAAACCTGGATAATGAAATCCGGGAAATGCAATCAAAACTTTAAACTAGTTAACATGGCCCAACAAGCAAATACTCCTCCCAATCTGCTTATTAATGAATCCAGCCCCTATTTGCTTCAGCACGCATATAATCCCGTGCAATGGTATCCGTGGGGCGAAGAAGCTTTAGCAAGAGCAAAGAAAGAAGACAAACCCATTCTGGTTAGTATTGGTTACTCTGCCTGCCACTGGTGCCATGTTATGGAAAAAGAATGCTTCGAAAGTGAGAAAGTGGCCGCCGTAATGAATGCCAATTTCATAAATATAAAAGTAGACCGGGAAGAGCGTCCGGATATAGACCAGGTTTATATGGATGCCTTGCAGGCGATGAATATAAGAGGAGGATGGCCACTAAATGTTTTTTTAACGCCTGAGGCTAAACCTTTTTATGGGGGTACATTTTTTCCCGAAGCCCACTGGCTGCATTTGTTAAATGAAATAACAAAAGCTTTTAAAAACAACAGGAAAGAACTGGAAGAATCTGCCCAGGAATTTACCAAAGCTATTAACTACAGCGAATTTCAAAAATATGGACTGGGTGAAACGGCCAAAGATTTTGCTTTAGAAGATTTACACAAAGCCTATGCTGCTCTGGAAAGTAACTTTGACAGAAAAATGGGCGGTACCGGTAAAGCACCTAAATTTGCCATGCCAACCATATATTTATTTTTGCTAAGATATTATTTCCACACCAAAAATGAGCAGGCGCTGCGCCATGTAAAGCTTACATTGGATAAAATGGCTTATGGAGGAATATATGATCAGGTGGGAGGTGGTTTTGCCCGCTACTCCACAGATGCAGAATGGCTCGTCCCTCATTTTGAAAAAATGCTGTATGACAACGCCCAGCTTCTCACGCTGTATTCCGAAGCATACCTGAATATTCCTTCTGAATTATATAAAGAAGTTGTATATGAAACTATAGAATGGGTAACGCGTGAAATGACGAGTCCTGAAGGTGGATTCTATTCTGCCATAGATGCAGACAGCGAAGGCGAAGAAGGCAAATTTTATATATGGAACTATGAGGAAATTGAAGACCTGTTATTGAAAGATGCAGGCTTATTTGAAGAATATTATAATCTGAGAGAAGACGGAAACTGGGAAAAAAACAAAAACATTCTTCACCGTACCCTTTCCGATGAGGCATTTTCAAATAAATACTCCATCAAAAAAGATGAATTAAAAGCGAAAGTAAAATCATGGAAGAGTACACTATTAGCGGAGAGAAATAAGCGGATACGCCCGGGTACAGACGATAAAATACTGGCTTCCTGGAATGGAA
>DATCKK010000487.1:0-2107 GCA_036562325.1 Cytophagaceae bacterium
GTATTTGAATTCGGTAATAAACGTATTCGGGAGCACTTCGAAGACATCAACGGATTTCTTCGAAATAAGAAGATGGAAAACTTAAGAGAGATAGAAAGGAAAGTATAATTTACTTTTATAAAAAATTAAAAAGACAATCTATTTCGATAGAATAATGAACCCCACCCGGAATTTTCCTGGCGGAGTTCATTATTTTAGTATTTACTATAACCTACACCTCATTTGATACCCTCGCAAATTTATTTCTATACTCAATCGGAGTAAGTCCGGTAATCTTTTTAAATACATCTCTGAACGCTTTGGTATCTGTATACCCTACATCAAACATAATTTCTGAAACATTCTTTCTTGAAGCTTCAAAGTTTTTCTTCGCAGCTTCTATCCTTACTCTTTGAATATATTCTATAGGTGTATTGTTAGTAGCCTCTTTAAATCTTCTCTCAAATGTCCTGCGGCCCGTATTAATCAAATTAGCGAGGTCTTCTATAGTAATTTTTTCAGCATAATGATTTTCAATATAGTCCTGAACGATTTTAATTTCAGCATCCCCATGATTTCGTTGTCCTCTGAATATAGCAAACTGAGATTGGCTTTCTCTTCCGATATCCAATGCAAAATATTTTGAAATCATAACTGCCGTTTCTCTGTCGGAGAACTTTTCAATCAGGTATAAAATCAAATTCCATAAACTGCTTGCCCCACCGCTGCTATATATATTTTCATGCTCAGTAATGATAGCCCCGTCTTCTACTTCTACCTCCGGATATCTTTCTCTAAACTCATTAATATAAGCCCAATGAGTGGAACACTTTTTACCATTAAGCAAACCGGTTTCCGCTAAAAGAAAAGCACCGATACACAAACTGGCAAGAATTGCTCCCTTCTCATGCAATTGCTTAAACATAGGTATAGCTTCTGCATTGGCCTGAATTCCTTTGAGTGTATCACCAAAGGTAGGTGGTATAATAAGCAGGTCGGTATTTTCTACATCTTTAAGCAATCGGTCGGTTTTTATAGTATATTCGCCATTGTTGGCAGGGACATATTCGTTTAAACCCACATATTCTACCTTAAAAACAGGTTTTTTACCAAAGGCTGTTAAAAACTCATTAGCTGTATGAAAGGACCTATAGGGAGGTGTTACGGCTTCAATTACTCCATATTCAGGTACAAAGACGGATATCTGCATAGAATTCAAGTATTAAACTAATATTAGACTACAAGATAGAAAAAGTTTTGTCATAATTCACCCCTAAATTTGTCATTTTTACCACAGAATTAATTTTATTCCGTAACGTATTTTTGAATCATAAAATTTAATCAACCCAAAAAATATATAACAATGGCACAGGTAACAAGAATAACAATAGAAGCTACGGTGAATGCTCCTGTAGAAAAAGTCTGGAATGCATAGCCCCCCGGCCGATATTGTACAATGGAATACACCAGACCCTGGATGGCACACTCCAAGCAGTGAAAACGACCTGAGGACTGGTGGTAAGTTTAAAAACAGAATGGAAGCGAAAGATGGCAGCTTCGGTTTTGATTTTGAAGGCACTTACGACAAAGTGGAATTACATAAGGAAATTACGTATACAATGTCTGGTGGCAGAAAGGCTACTACTTTGTTTAACGCACAAAATAGCAAAACCCATAACAACTACCTTTGATGCTGAAACGCAAAACGATCCGGAATTCCAGAAACAAGGATGGCAGGCTATCTTAGATAATTTTGTAAATTATGTGGAATCAAAATAATAAATGTTAAAAAGTATAAATAATTAAAAACTGTAAACTATAAAAAGTATGAAAAAGAATAAAATAATCTTTTGGGTGGCAACGGCCATCCTGTTGCTCTGGGAAGGTGTGATGCCGCTAAGTACCTTATTATTTACCCCTGAATACGCAACTATGGGCACAAAACCTTTAGGTTATCCTGACTACTTTGCCTATTCACTTATCATTTGTAAAGTACTTGGTGTAATCGCTATTTCCTTTCCTAAAACACCCGGCAAACTAAAGGAATGGGCTTATGCCGGATTAACATTTAATTTAATTTTTGCATTCATCAGCCATGCATTTGTAGATAAAAACATTACCTATATGG
>DATCKK010000490.1:0-2324 GCA_036562325.1 Cytophagaceae bacterium
AAAAATTTGTTATTACAGGGATAGAAGGTGATTTAAATTGGACAAAATGTGAAGTTGAAGTAGTTCCTGCTCCAGTAGGTGCTTATTACGCTCGTGTTAGGCTTAATGTTAATAAAGGAGAGGGAACTGTATGGTTTGATAATATTTCCTTAACAGAAGTAGTTGCCCCCACAGAACTTGCATACATAACAGTCACAGCAGATAAGACACAGTTAAAAACGGGCGAAACCGTACAATTAATTGTGAAAGGTATACTTGGTGATGGAAGGGAAGCGGATCTTTCGGGGGCAACAATTATATATACAAGCAGTGCTCCTCATGTAGTTGCTGTAGATGAAAATGGAATTGTTACTGCGGGGGTTGGCGGAACTGCAAATATAAATGTAAAAGTAGAATTAAATGGCGTTACAAAGATGGCAGATATTACTTTTAATGTGATTAGCGAAATTAATACATATGTATATGACCTTAGAAAAGAGAACATTATGACGAATATAGAAGATATAGATGTAAATGGTTGGATTGTACAGGAATGTTCTGCTAATTACAGACATCAGGTATATGGAATACAGGTACAAACAAATTCATTAAATCAATACATCAAGTTTGCCGTAAAAGTTCCGCAAAGTGGGTTCTATACTGTGAAGTTTACGGGAGCAGGTGCCACAGGAGGAGCTATTGCAGATATTATAGTAGATGACATGTATGTAGGAACTTTTGATTTCTATTTGCCACTTTATAAAGAAGTTAAGGATTCTGTACATTTAAAAACTCTTGCACTTGAGGCGGGGATACATTATGTTACCATTAAAGCAGTTGATAAACCTGCGGGCTCATGGGGATATAACATGTATCCTGCTATTATAGAGTTTATTGGAAGAGAAAGTTTACCGTCTCTTGAGTATGTTGAAGCTACTGTAGATAAGTCACAGCTTGCAGTTGGTCAGACAGCTAAAATTACTGTAAGAGGAGTTATGAGCGATGGTTATGTTGACCTTTTAAGGGATGATGATTCAGTAATAGAATATATAAGTTCATCAGCGAATGTAGCAAGTGTAGATAAAAATGGAGTGGTAAAAGCTCTTGAACCAGGTCAAACAAATATAACCGTAAGAGTAACATTAAACGGAAGTACGAAAGAAGCTATAGTTCCAATTACCGTCAATGATAAAGTCCTGGCAACTGTTGAATTACAGCTTGAAAAGAACGAAATACCGGTAGGGTTAACTACAAGGGCTGTTGTAACTGCAAAACTTAATGATGGTAGTATAATTGATCTCAAGGATGCAACTGTGGAATATAGCAGTGATAATGAAGGAATTGCCATTGTTGATCAAAAAGGTATAGTGACAGCAGTTGCAGAAGGTACAGCAAATATATTAGCTACGGTAACGCTTGGTAATACAACAGTAACTGGACGAGCGCAACTTTTTGTGGTTCCTGTACGACTTGAAACAATCATAGTTAAATCAGACAAAACAAAATTGTTTGTAGGGCGTAGAGCAACTTTAACAATAGCTGGTATAATGAACAATGCAATAGAAGCTGATCTAAGCAATGCAAAAATATCGTATAAAATGTATTCAATAGTAGAAGGAGGAGAACCTATAGAGGATTATACACTTGCAGAAATTAATGAGGAAAATGGAGTTACAACAGTAACGGCTAAAAAACCAGGAACGTTAAAAATTGCCGTTGAGGTAGAACTTGATGGAGTTATTAAAACAAACGATGAAGTAGTTATTACTATTGAAAGTACGGAAGGAATAAAATGCAGTAAGACAAAACCTACTTACTATACTGAAGAGAAAATTGCGGCTGCGCGTGAAAATATTGAAAAATATGATTGGGCAAGAGCAATAAGGGATGCAGCAGTTGAACTGGCAGAGGTTTATGTTGATAAGGCAGAATTTCTATGGAATATAGTGTCTTCTCAGAGTATCCCAAGGAGTATGACCGTTAATCCTCAATATATTTGTCCAAATTGTAAAACTGACTTGCGTCAGAAGTATGGAAATTATCCGTGGCTTTTAAATATTAATGAACCTTGGAAGATAGAGTGTCCAAACTGTCACGTAAAGTTTCCTACCAATGATTTTGAAAGCTATTATAAGCTTGGTTTAGATTCTAACGGGATATTTAATCCCGATCTAGCAAAACAACGTAATGATGAGTTGATAGCAAAGGGGGAAAGAGGTTATTTAGTAAATGTTTTGTATCCAGAAAAAGGGTCTGATTGGGGAGTTGACGATGGCTATGGTTGGGTAGATGAAAATGGAGTCAGGCATACCTTTATCGCTTATTATGCCCATTGGGGTATATGG
>DATCKK010000493.1:0-2149 GCA_036562325.1 Cytophagaceae bacterium
CTTTCATGATTTGAGTGAGCCTTTCTCTTTCCTGGGAAATTTTGGATTCATCGTATTTGTCTCCTTTTTTTAAGAGAGTAGCACTCTGATATTTATTGATGAGACGTCTTACATTTGCGTCATCAATTTTTAGTTTAATATTATTGAGTTTATAAGGCTCGCCTTCCTTGACCAGGTAAGTAACTTTAATGTTTCTGAAAAAAGTATCCACTTTGGCTTCTACTTTTCCATTGAAATATCCTTTGGACTGCAGGTAATAATTCATTTGCTGGAGAGTACTCCTGGTTAAAGCTGTATCATAGAAGACCGGAGGCTCTCCGGGAACTCTCATAACCCAATTACCTTCTTCAAGTTTCGTTTGAAGTTTTTCCAGTTTCGTGTCTTTGGCCTTTTTTAATTTGGCAATTTTCTTGGGTTTGCTTTCTTGTTTAATCAGGCTATCGTACTTGCTTATGGTTTCATTGATTTCCTGTCTTACTTCCAGGGTATCGTAAAATCTATTTCCAACCCAATAAAAGTACAGGTAAGGTTTGGTGCCAAAGACTTTACGATTGGGTTTTTGTTTGTATAGCAGGCTGAGATCATCCTTAGAAACCTTTGTTCTGCCTTTAATGGTTTGCTTGTCCAACAGATACTCTTTTTCTGTCAGGTCGCGAGTGGTAGAACAACCGGTAACGGAAAAAATTGTGATAGCAAGAAGAAAAACGTAATATAGTACCCGCAATAACTTTATTGAATTTATGATCTCTAAAACCAAGTTAAAGTTCATCAAATCTTTACAAATAAAAAAATTCCGAAGGGAGTATCGGGAGTTTTTTGTAGAGGGAGCGAAAAGTGTTTTAGAGCTTTTAAGTTCAGATTTCAAGGTAAAATCTTTATTAGTCACAGAAAAGTTTTTGACTACCTACTCATTTGTTGGCCAAGCTTCAGACTATACCGTCGATGTGGTAAAAGAACGTGACCTGGAACAGATAGGGCTTTTTTCTTCCAATAATTCTGCCCTGGCAGTGGCAGAAATGAAGGAGAATAAACCTTTGTATCCAGTTGACAATGAGTTTGTTTTGCTTCTGGATGAAGTAAAAGACCCTGGAAATCTTGGTACTATTATTCGCATTGCCGATTGGTATGGTATTACTAAGATCATTTGTTCACAAGGTACGACGGACTTTTACAATCCCAAGGTGATATCAGCCAGTATGGGCTCGTTTACCAGAGTTAACGTTTACTACTGCGATCTGATTGCCTATTTTAACCAAAATAAGTCAGATTTACCGGTATTTGCTGCCAAATTAGAAGGAGTAAATATCCATGAGTTAAAAAGCCCTGAAAGCGGATTTATTATAATGGGTAATGAATCAGTGGGAATCAGGCCTGAACTGGACAAATTTATTACAAAATCTGTCCACATTCCCCGGTTTGGCCAGGCGGAATCCCTCAATGTGGCTATTGCTACGGCAGTAATTCTGGATAATTTTAAAAGGAATGGCTAGTTGTATTTTTCAGCCTCTTCGATCATTGTTTCTGATACATCAGCCCCAAGGTATCTGTCTATAATACCATGTACAATATATAATACCGGGGTTAGAAGAATGGCTATCGAAAACTTATAAATGTAGTTAATGATACCCACCGCAATAATCTGGGAAAGTGGCCATTTATAATCTCCGCCAAATACATAAAATGCAATGAACAGGACGACAAAGCTATCTGCCAGTTGAGAAACCAGGGTAGACCCGGTAGCCCTCAGCCAAATCTTTTTACTTCCGGTTATATGCCGGATATAATGGAATATGTAAGCATCCAGAAACTGTCCTAAAAGAAAGGCAGTGAGTGAACCTATAATGATATTAAGGCCCTGAGAAAAGATTTTTGTAAAGGCGTAATTGATGTTAAAATCTTTGCCATCGGGAGCCTGAGCATTGACAGAAATCCAGAAATCGGCAGGAATAACAATGGTAGAAAGCCAGATGATGAGAAATGCATAGGCAATCAATATAGCGGTCAGAATACTGACTTTTTTTACGCCATTTTTACCATAGTATTCATTAATGATATCTGTTGTAATAAATACTACCGGCCAGATTAATACTCCGGCGGTAAGATTGAAATCAAGTATATACTTGTCGAACAGAGAGATATTGGCTGAGGG
>DATCKK010000494.1:0-3449 GCA_036562325.1 Cytophagaceae bacterium
TCAGAGCATTGTACTCTGCTTCTTTAATATCCAGAAAGTTCATATCGTTAGGCTTGCCTACTTTACCTTCACCTCTGGAGAAGGAACCTTCAGGTAAGCCTTTTACTTTTACAGGCGGTTTATCTGTTCCTAAGAAATGTCTGGTACCAAGTTTCGGATTATTGATGTCTTCGAAGAATTTACCCAATACCGTAGTCATACGGTCGGGATCCATAATTACATCGCCACCAAATCCTTCGTATTTGAAGCGTAAAGCACCATTTTCAATTTCAGCCAGTACATTGCCTTCGTCGTCTAAGAATCTGATGGTGTTACTTTCTTTTTTAACTTTAAGCCCAGCATTTTCAAGTCTGGTTACAGATTGCTGTACTGATGGTGGAAGCTTCTTAACCGGATCGTCAATAATAACTGTGGGTTCTACCTTAGGTGTAGCATCCACCTTAGGTTTGGTATCCACTTTAGGCGTATCATCGACTTTAGGGGTATTGAGGCCAAGGCTATCATTAACAGACTTGCGGCTCTTCTGTGAAGATGTAATGATTTTATTATACAGCGCATCTCCTTCATAACCCTGGCTTTTGTATTTTTCTAATATCTGCTCCCAGGTCATGTTTGGCTCTTCCTTCATCAACTTCGCGGCTTTTTCACGATCAGCCATTAATTCCCTTGCCTTGGTTCTGAACTTATTTCTAAGCTCAAACGCTTGTCTGGCCTGCTCTTCCAGTGTTTGGGATTTATCAATTAGCTCACTGATTTTAGATTCCTGCTCCAGATACCATTTACGCGTGTCAAGGTCAGAGAGTGTACCATTTTCAGGAGCGTTGTCAAGAATTTCCTGTCCTGCGGGCTTCTTAACTACCCCGTCACCCTCTTTAACAATATTGTCAACTTTATCTTTATCGGTTAATGTATCTATGACTTCTTTATCTTTCTTAGGAGAGCCTTTCATTACTCTCTCCCGCAAGCTGTCAAAGTCTTCGGCATCCAAATCTTTCTTCAGGTTCAATAACTCTTCCTGGAACCTGGCAGGATCTGATTTTTTCAGGTCTTCGAGGTGTTTTACATAACCATCCGATACGATGACACCGTTATTGCTTGTCTTATGGCCAATGATCTTTTTGGTATCATCCGGTATCTTTGCTTTATGTGTTGGAGTAACTTTCTTCGTTGAGAAACTCATACTAGAGTTTCCATCTTTATCTAACTTTTGTTTTACGATTAGTATTTTAGGGTTGAACTCTGCCCATATCTCTATCCACTCTCCATGTCGCTCCATCCACATGCGGTCGAAGCCAAACTTGGCAAGTACACGCTCCCTGAAATCTTCCAGGCGCTTTATGCCTTTGCCAAACCCTTGCTTTATTTTTAATACATATTTACCTCCCTGTGAGGTAACACCATGAAGTGGTTTGGTGACTTTATGTACTCCTTTTTTAACTGCAGAAGTTGCTTTATTAACGCCCTTAGAAATTTTGCGTGCTGCTTTAGTAGCCTTTAGGCTATTTTTGATTCTCTTTAATACCTTACCAATGCCTTTTAATACATATTCGAAAAGGAATTCAGAGAACAATACTGCCAATGCCTGGGCGAGGCTTTGGCCACCACCCTGAGGGTCGCCATTCCATGCTTTTTCCAACCAGTCAAAGAGATGGCCTTTGATCTTCATGATCGCTTCGGCTATAAACCATGCCGACACTGCCTTGAGGAATAGTTGAAGTAGGCCGATTACTCCTGCTCCTCCTGAAAAGAAGGCGATGATACCTGTACCGATCAACACACCAATCATGATGGTATAGATGAGTACTTTGTTCTCATTCCACCACATGGACAAGCCCTTCATCATTTGAGAACCAATGAAGGATAATCGTTTGCCTACGCCCAATCTGCCGGTTTTTGTTTCTACAGGCATCTTTACATCTTCGGCAGCGCCACCGCTCTTCTCCTTCGGATTAGGCATTTCAGTATCGGCACCCATCTGATCCAGTTGGTATTGCAGTTTCTCATCATCTGATTTGGCGAGCCAGGTAAGATCGACCTGGCGACCGGTACTATCAGTGATTACAGGGCCTTCTGCAGTAATTTCTTCTACCGGAGATTCCGAAGTAGTATTTGTATTGGTGGTTGTTTCATTGGTTTGTCCGCCACCGTATACTGCCTCGCTAAGGTCTTTCGCTGTAACCGGGTTGGACGAACCTCCCATTTCCAGAGTTTCTCCATCTTTAAGCGATGGAAGGTTAGCTATTAATTCACTATCTAAAGTAATACCACCTGCAGGATCCATTACAAATTCGGAATCCTGAAGTGTTTCTTTTTCCGCTAATCCGTTGACATCCGGTTCAGGGGCAGGTACGGCTTCTGCAGAAGGAGCTTTGAACTCGGCGTATTTTTTCTGTAATGAAATAAGTTCGGGAAGTTCAGCTTCGGTGGCTTCTACATTAGGAAGGGGAGAAGTAACATCTTCGCCGACAAACTCTTTTACTAATGCACCACTTATAGAGTCCAGTGCATAGCCAATAGATTCAATAATGTTAGAGATACCTTCTATAATCCTGATTAACCCGGCTGCTATGAATTTCATGGCAGCCAGGATCAGATTGTACATTTTTTGATAGAAGGCCAGTATAGCATCAAGTGCTTTGCCTAAGGCATCTAACAGGAAGTTAACAGCTTTCTTTAATGCTTCTGCGAGCTTGTTTACCATTTCGCAGGCATAGTTCACTGCTTTATCAATGAGTCCGATGATCTTGTCTCGCAGAGCCGGGAAGGCGGCCAGTAGCACACTGACCATCTTCTTTAACAATTCTCCGAAGGCTTTGATTAAACCTATAATGGCTTTTCTGGCTAAATCAATAAGGCCGTTAACCAGTTTCTTGGCAGCTTCTATTACTTTCTTGACAAAGGCTCGTAACTTATCGAAGATAGCATTTAGAGCAGCTTTAATCTTGTCAAATACCTTGGATACAGCGTTGCCGACTTTTTGCCAGAAACTCTTTGGACGTTTTCTTTCTGCTTCTTTCTTTTGTTCTGCTTCTTGTTTTGCTTTTACTTCCGCATCCTTCGCTTCTTTTTCGGCTTTGCTTAATTCGGCTTCTACTTTTGTTTCGGTAGTAGATACCTCAGTCTCTATTTTGCCTTGTGTTTCCTTTTGCTTTGCTTCTGCTTCTGTTTTAAAATCTGACTGAAGTTTTTCGTTTTCTTTCTTCCAGTTTTCTCGTTGGGTGCCTACCTCTTTCTTAGCTTTATCTTGTTCCGCTTTTTGGAGTTTGGCGGTTTTTTCTGTTTCCTCTTTAATTTTGTTGTCCGTCTCCAACCGTTCTTTGGCAGAATCTTCTTCCATTTTTATTTTTTCTTCATCTGCTTTAGCCAGATGTTCTGCCATTTGGGTATCCAGCTCTATTTTCGCTTTTTCATCAAAACTGTTAATCAGATCCTGGCTCATTTCCGGAAGT
>DATCKK010000497.1:0-10613 GCA_036562325.1 Cytophagaceae bacterium
GATAAGAGACTAGCACTAAAGACTAAGCTTCCGATACACGTTGCTGAAGATCCACTTCGTGCAGTAGTAAGAGGTACCGGAATGGCCATCAAAGACGTAAATAAGTACAAAGCAGTATTGATGACTTAGAAATCTGAATGCATAGATTATTCCAATTTCTATACCAATACAAAGCCTTCATATTTTTTGTTCTGTTAGAAACAATAAGTGTGTGGCTTATAGTGAATAATAATGTCTATCAAAGTTCTGCTTTCTTCAATTCTTCTAATGTACTGGCAGGTAAGTTGCTTTACTCTGCCAATAGTGTTAAAGAATACTTCTTTCTAAGGGATGAGAACATTAAACTTGCAGATGAAAATGCAAGGTTAAAGGAGTTACTCTCTATTGAGAAAATGAAACGAAGCCAGGCAATCGATACGGCTTCGGATTTTCTTAAAATACATCAATATCAATTCATACCTGCAAAGGTAATTAACAATTCAACCGCCCGCTCCAGCAATTATCTGACTTTAGACAAAGGGGCTATTAACGGAGTAAAGCCTGGAATGGGTGTTATCTCGCCACAAGGAGTGGTCGGAAAAGTAAAATCTGTTTCCAGGAATTTTTCAACCGTTGTTTCTTTGCTTCATGAAAGGTGGAGCGTTTCCTCTAAAGTTAAGAATGGAAATGTAGATGCCGTAACCCGGTGGGACGGACAAAATCCATTTGAAGCAGAGTTATTATACGTAGGGTTGCATCATAAAATAAACCCAGGCGATACAGTAATCACCTCAGGGTACAATACCTTATTCCCGGAAGGGGTAGTTGTTGGAAAAATAAAAGAGGTTGAAATAGATCAGGGCAAACCGTTTTATAAAATCAGAGTTGACCTGGCAACTGACTTTACTGCCCTTTCTTATGTATATGTTATTGACAATAAACTAAGAGAGGAAAGAGATTCTCTGGAAACCAACATTAATTTGAGAGAAGAATGAGAAGCAGAACCATCACACTGAATATCGTTTATTTCGTAGTATTCTTCCTTTTTCAGATTCTGATATTCAGAAATGCTGTTCTCTTTAACTACTCATTTTGTTTCATCTATATAGGAGCCATACTACTGCTGCCATTCGAAACTCCTCACTTGCTATTAATGGCCGCTGCATTTGTTTTAGGATTTACTGTTGACATTTTTTACGACACAATGGGAATTCATATGGCTGCCTCCGTGTTTATGGCCTATATGCGACCCTATATAGTGAACTTTTTAACCCCCAAAGGAGGATACGACCTGTCTACAGAAGTAACCATTCATTCTCTGGGGATTCAATGGTTCTTATCGTATGCAGGAATACTTGTTGTAATACATCACTTTGCTCTTTTTGTGCTAGAGTCATGGGGAATAAATGTATTTTTCCGTCTGCTGGCAAAAACAATTTTCAGCAGTATATTTACCCTGTTAGTATTAACGTTATTCCAATACTTGTTTCATAGCCCAAGAAGATACAAATGATCACGAGCAGGAAAACCGTTATACAGTTTATCTTTATCCTCGTAGGCATCATCTTCATTGTCCGGCTTTTCTTTATCCAGGTGGTTGACTCCACCTATAAGTTTGAAGCCCAAAACAATGTAATGAGAAGAGTTATCGAGTATCCATACAGAGGTCTTATCTATGACAGGAATGGTAAACTCCTGGTTTATAACACTCCGGTAATAGACCTGATGGTTACTATGAAAGAGCTTAAAATCTCGGATACCGCTAAATTCTGTTCCGATTTTTCCATTACCAAAGAAGAGTTCCTTTCTATTATAAAAAAGATGAAGCAAGACAAAGGCTACTCTTCCGTTAAACCCATGCCTTTCCTGAAGCAGCTTTCAATAACTGATTTTGCAAAAATTCAGGATCACCTGATAGATTATAAAGGCTTTTATCCTCAGGCAAGGACCATCCGTTCTTACCCCCATACCAGCCTGGCAAATGCTTTAGGATATATAGGTGAGATTAGTAAACGACAGCTTGAAAATCAGAAAGAGAACTATTATCTGCAGGGGGACTATATTGGTATAAGCGGATTGGAAGCTAGCTATGAAAAAGAATTGAGAGGAAAAAGAGGAGCAAGATACCTTATGGTAAATGTGAAGGGAGTAGAAAAAGGATCATATAAAAACGGGCAATATGATACACTTTCCATTCCCGGAGAAAATCTTATATCTACCATTGACCTGGAGTTGCAGCAATATGGGGAAAAATTAATGCAGAATAAAGTAGGAAGTATAGTAGCTATAGAGCCTGCCACCGGGGAAATATTAGCATTTATTTCAGCACCATCGTACGACCCAAATCTGTTAACAGGGCGGAAATTTTCTGAAAATTACAGAAAACTGGAAAGTGATAGTTTAAAGCCTTTATTCAACAGACCATTGATGGCGATGTATCCTCCAGGGTCTATATTTAAATTGGCACAGGCACTGGTAGGACAACAAATTGGCGTCGTTAAGCCAACAACTTCCTATCCTTGCAATCAGTCCTGGGGGCCTAAATGTCACCCACACCCTTCACCGGTGGACCTGAAAGGGTCTATTCAATATTCTTGCAATCCATATTATTATATGGTATTCAAGAATATGATTTACCAAAATAAACATGAAAACAAATTCAAAGACTCAGAAATAGGCTTTGACCAATGGAGAGACCTTATCATATCCTTTGGCTTTGGCCAGAAGCTTGCCATTGATCTTCCAAATGTGAAGAGCGGTTATATACCCACTAACAGTTTTTATGACCGTATTCACGGAGACCTTCGTTGGAAACATTCTACTATCCGTTCCCTTGACATAGGCCAGGGAGAATTATTGATTGTACCATTACAAATGGCCAATATGGCCGCAATCATTGCTAATAAAGGCTACTACTATACTCCTCACCTGATAAAGGCGATCGGGGAAGATAAAAAGGTCCCCGCAGAATATAAGACCAAGCACTATGTAAAAGTAGAGCCTAAATACTTCCCTGTAATAGCAGATGGTATGGAAATGGTAATGTCTGGCGGTACCGCTGCCTCCTCCAGAATCAAGGACATTGTTATCTGTGGTAAAACCGGTACTGTACAAAACCCTCATGGGGAAGACCATTCCGTATTCATAGCGTATGCCCCTAAAGACGATCCGAAGATTGCCATAGCAACGTATGTGGAGAATGCGGGATTTGGCGGCGTGTGGGCAGCACCTATCAGCAGTTTAATGATTGAAAAGTATCTGAAAGATACTATTACCAGGCCTCACATAGAAAAGAGGATTCTGGAAAAAGACTTTATCAATAAAAAACCAAAAACAGTAAGCAGTTCAACCAGATGAGATCCGAAGATTCATTATCGAAAAATATAGACTGGCTCACCGTACTTTTTTATGCAGTATTTGTGATTGCCGGTTGGTTGAATGTATTTGCTGCTGTATATGATGCAGACGCTAACCAAAGTATTTTTGATTTAAGCCTGAACTCCGGCAAACAATTAATGTGGATCGGAACAGCAATAGTTTTGATTATCATAATACTAGCCATAGACTATAAATTTTATAGTACATTCTCCTATGTTATTTATGGAGGTATTATTTTTCTTCTGCTTATAACCATTTTTTTAGGAACAGAGGTAAAGGGGTCAAAATCATGGTTTGAAATAGGGTCATTCAGGATTCAACCGGCAGAGTTTGCTAAATTCGCTACAGGCCTTGCCCTTGCAAGTTATCTGGGAAGAGTAAATGTTAAAATGGAAAAATTGAAAACCCAGCTAATAGCTGCCGGTATCATTTTGTTTCCATGTTTGCTAATACTTCTTCAGAATGAAACCGGTACGGTACTTGTTTTCTCTGCGTTTGTACTGGTATTATATCGCGAAGGACTTTCTCCATGGATATTGATATTCGGAGTCGTATGTGTAGCCTTATTCATCTTAACCCTGATTTTTCATAAAGTCATATTACTGCAAGTACTTGGTGTCCTCCTGGCCCTGCTGATTATTTATTTTGCCTATCAGGCAATCTCTAACTGGGTAAATAAAAAGGTAAACCGAGCTAAACGTTATATCACTTATTCAATAATTTCTGCCGCTTCATTCATGTTTGCTGCAGGAGTAGTATTTAGTGTAGACTTTTTTGTATATGAAATTTTACAGGAGCACCAGCGAAAAAGAATACTTGTATTAGTTAATCCTGATATTGATCCTCTTGGAGCAGGCTATAACGTAATCCAATCCAAGATTGCTATCGGATCCGGTGAATTTATTGGAAAAGGTTTTCTTCAAGGGACACAGACCAAATTTGACTTCGTTCCGGAGCAAAGTACCGACTTTATTTTCTGTACTATCGGCGAGGAGCATGGATGGCTAGGCAGCTCTTTACTGATAACATTATACGTGCTGTTTATGATGCGGCTTGTCCATCTGGCAGAAAGACAAAAAGATAAGTTTTCCAGGATCTTTGGCTATTCTGTAGCTTCTATCATATTTATTCACTTCATGATAAATATCGGAATGACCATTGGTATATTTCCCGTAATTGGTATTCCTCTCCCCTTCTTTAGCTATGGAGGTTCTTCTCTCTGGTCATTCACCATACTGCTCTTCATCTTCCTGAAACTGGATGCTCACAGAAGACAATTGTTAAGCCACTAACAGCAGATACTGTGTGCAGTGAGATTAACAATCAAAAAGGATTAAAGGAATTTTCTCTCTACCAGGTCATAGAAGTTTTTCACTTCCGGATTTTCAGGATTCCATTGAAATTTAGCAGCATAATTAGTATTCAACAGGTCCATTGCTTCTGTTAGTGACTGGCATTGTTGCAATTCCGCCAAGGCCGTATTAAAATCAGCATTGCCCCCTTTAAATAATTCATTTATAAAAAGAAATTTTTGGTTGAGAGGTATTGCCGCTTTTAAATCATCTATTTTAGTTTTAGTCAACCTATCAGCCAAAGTACTTACCTTTTTATCCTGCATTAACATATCGTTTATTGTCAACTGGTCTTTGCTGTATTTTTGATTTATACCAACAGCAGGAGCATTATTGGTGTTTTTTATTGACTGAACAGGCTCCTTAACAGTGTCTTCTGACTTCACCGCTATGGTTTCTGGTTGAGGTTCGGAAACGAATGATTCGATCTTGGGTATTATTTCAACAGCCTCTTCCAAAAATTCGGAAATCTTTACTCCTAACAACCCTGAAAAGGAATCGACATATGGTTCCGGCCTTTCCAACTCCGACTTTAATTCCGCAAAAGCATCAACAATGATAGCTTCTGCATTCGTTACAGGAACAGCTTCCAGTGAAATGGAACATAATTTCCCTTTTATTGACTCAATAAGCCTTTTATTAATTCTGAAATATTTAACCTTTTCAGAAAACTCCTTTACCGACACAGCGGCTTTCCCAGAAACATATTCCGCTATTAGGTAGTCAGCAGGACTGAGTATATACAATAAAGTATCAGAAATTGCTTTTTGTAACAAAGGCTTAAAAAACTCCTTCCTTATGGAAATATTATTTGACAATGTATTATTCAGCTTTTCAAGCGCAGTTTTAACCTCTCCGGCTTCATAATCAAAATAAGGGCTTCTTAATTTTGATGTTTCTTCCTTCCATTTATCCAACAAGTTTTTAATAATAAAAAAATTCACCTGATCTATCGCAGTAAATTTCAAAATTTCAGGCCCTGAAATAGCTAGTTTGGAGGCAAAAAATTGATTCGCCAATTTCTCCGTTAATGCAAGACTATAAGATTCTACTCTTGGTAAGTCTACTTTTTTTCCCATCATATAAATTTTACTTTATCTGAAAACGCATGATGCTAGCTAAAATTAATTAAATTTATGGAATTTGTAGACAAATTTTAATTTTACCCCCTACTTATTAAGATTATTTCAACTTATTATACAATAATTAAGTAGGACAAAAAGTTTTATTAATTGGAATACGTTCAATGCTTTATGTATAAATTTTTCATTTTTACCATTATACTGTTGTCTCATTTTCAGCAACTCCGGGCTCAAGCGCTTACCCCTATCGGTACCTGGCGCTATCATCTTCCATATAATTCTGCCCATACGCTGGATATTTATAATAATAAAGTCTATTGTGCATCATCTGTCAGCGCATCTACTTATGACTTAGCCTCTGGAGAGCTAGCTCCTTTATCCAAATTAAACGGGTTAAACGATTGGGGAATCAGTGTGATCAGAACTAATGAAAGTACCAATACCCTGCTTATTGGTTATGAGAATGGCAACATCGACCTGATTAAAGAGGATGAAATCATTAACATAAATGATATTCACCGAAAAAATATGGTAGGATCTAAAAAGATCAACCATATTTTTTGTAAAGACCATTTCGCCTATATCGCTACAGACTTTGGCTTAGTAGTGCTTGACTTGAAAAAGCTGGAGATTAAAGAAACTTACTCCAACCTTGGGCCATCCGGCACATCAAGCAAAATATATGGCTCTGTAATCACAGATGATAAAGACTCCATTTTTTTAGCCACAGAGCATGGCATACTAGCTGCCCGGTTTGCCCCAAACGTAAACCTGATGGATTTTTCAATGTGGTACAGATTTGGTACAGCAGATAGTATTTCCACAAAAGATGTAAAAGCAGTAAGTACATTAAATGGAATCGTATATGCAGGGGTTAATGACGATGGAATTTATTATTTTAACGGAAGCCACTGGAAACGATTGATAAACCTTAAATCAATAGGTACCTTCTATTCCTTAAGACACTCAAATAATAAGCTAATAGCTTCGGCCACATACAGAGTCATCACTATTTCAGATCCTACAAATTATGAAATTAACTATCCTACTTCCAATCCTATGGAAGCAGTATTGGACAAGAACAATAACATCTTCATAGCAGATGCCACTTTAGGACTTGCTATGTGGAATAATTGGACAACGCTATTGGCTTTGAATGGACCATACACAATAAATAATTACAGACTTTTTTACTTAAACAATTCAATTTATAGCGTACCTGGTAGCTTCAACTCTTATTATGGTCATACTTACAGAGAGGGTGGATTTACGTGCTTTAAAAATGGGGAATGGAAAAACTACAGATCCAGTCATAACACGTTCCCATATAGTTTCGACATAGTATCTGCATCATTCAATTTCAAAAACAAAAAAACTTATTTTGGTACTGTCGGGTTTGGTTTTATTGAATTAGACACAGACAGTGTTTATAAATTTTACACAGATACCAATACAGTCCTCTCAAGACAACCGGAAGGTGCGTGGGAGACTTATGTATCAGATATAGTTGTAGATTCAAAAGGTATTATGTGGATTGCTAACCCCTCTTCCGGCTCCTTATTAGACCCTACCCTACATTGGGTTTCCACTGATAGCATTGCCTATCCAACTGCATGGAAAAGCAAATCATTTGGCCTGGAGGATGCCAGATATCCGCTTGAAATTATTATTGATGATGCAAATAATAAATGGATAAGATTGGGTCCCGGAAAAGGTAAGGGTTTAATAGTTTTCAACGAAACCAAGCCAACCAATTCATGGAAGCATTTAACTACTGAACCAGGGAATGGTAATCTTCCTGACCCGTCTGTTCAATGCATAGTAAAAGATAAAAAAGGGGAAATATGGGTAGGTACCAATAAAGGGGTCGCTGTATTTTATGATCCTTCTGCAGTACTAAATGGATCCAACTTTGACGCAAACACTCCGATCGTGAATCAGTATCCGCTTTTATTTGATCAACAGATAACATGCATAGAGGTAGACGGAGGAAACAGGAAATGGATTGGTACCAGAGAAGGCCTTTGGTTATTCAGTGAAGACGGTACAGAAGTAATTTATAATTTTACTTCATCAAACAGTATGTTACCTTCTAACTATATAATGGATCTGGAGATTGATGAAGCAACAGGAGAAGTTTTCATTGCTACCGACAAAGGCCTTGTTTCATTCAGAGGAACCTCAACTGAAAGCAACAAAAAGTATTCAAATGTGAAAGTATTTCCTAATCCGGTAAAACCAGACTTTAATGGCTTAGTAGGAATATCAGGGCTTGCAGCTAATGTAAATGTAAAAATTACAGACATCTATGGCAACTTGGTTTATGAAACAAAAGCTAATGGAGGTACTGCAACATGGAATGTCAGAGATTACAATGGAAGAAGAGCGAAAACAGGAGTATATTTAGTATACACTGGAAGTGAAGAAGGTGATCTTTCATTGGTTTCAAAAATTGCAGTAGTAGAGTAATGTTACATAAAACAAGTGGCATTGTACTAAACTTCATTAGATACAGCGAGTCTTCAATTATTACAAAAATTTATACTGAGAAGTTTGGACTCCAATCTTATATTGTAAATGGAGTAAGAAGTAAATCTTCCAGGAGTAAAATAGCCTTATTTCAACCTCTGACAATATTGGATCTCGTTGTATACTATAAACAACAATCTTCAATCCAGCGAATTTCTGAAAGCACATGTAAGTTCCCGTTCAAATCAATTCCGTTTGATCAAAAAAAAGTTTGTCTTGCTATATTCATTTCGGAGATTCTTATTAAATGCTTAAAAGAGGAAATAGAAAACAAAGAACTATTTCAGTTTTTACAAGATGCTATCCATAACCTAGATGTAACTTTATCGGAATATGAAAACTTTCACCTCATATTCTTAATCGACTTAGCTTACTTTTTAGGATTTGGGCCTTCTTCGGTTGAAGATATTGTAAAAAGAGAGGTCTTATCTGCAATTAGTAAGGAAGAAATAGACTTTATCAACCAGCTATTAAATAAACAAACTAACCAAATCAAAACATCCAATACCACACGCAGAAATATCCTTGGACATCTGTTAACATTTTACCAAACGCAAATTGAAAACTTTGGAGAAGTTAATTCTGTAGAAATTTTAAAAGAGATATTAAAGTAGTTTACCGTATTTTGTAAAGCTGCTTAGATTATACAATTATCTTTGAATTCTATCCTATCCAATTTCCATTTATAAAACTATTAAGTAAAAACAGTTGAACAGTGACATTCAATAAATAAAGCCCTATTAATATATAATCATTATATTTTTCATTTGCTAACAAAAAATATGATGATGAATACAATACAAGAATTAACAAATATTCGAAATGTGTTAATGTAAAATCACTCAATCCGCCTGTAATGACTAAAACAAATAACAATATCGTATAAAAAAAGCAAGTACTTCTCCAATTTATAGTCCCCTTCTTTAAATAGTGAGAAATAAATAAGAAAAAATATATAGTTGCAAAAATGTATCTATTATGGCTCATTAAAGAAGTATTCCCATATGCATCTACAGGACTATAAAAAAAAGCAATAGCTGTAATTACTGCCAAATACCCTACTGAAAATGAAAAGGATAAACTTGGAACTTTATCGAAATTCTTTAGTTTATGAATAAACATAGATAGCGCTATTCCAATTGCCGAAACACCGACAAATAACCCTAACCCATCTAACCATAATAACTCAAACCCTCCCCATGTAGTTAGATAAAACTTGGGAAGCCCCAACTCCCTGCCCCAATACTTCTGCAATCCAAACATTTCAAACAAAACACCTGTTTGGGCATATTGAACATAAAATACTACAACTAAAGAAAGTACAGAAATTGCAATCAACATCAATGCTTGTGTTATTTGCTTTCTGTTGTTTTCCCTATTAAAGTTAAGTTGAAGAAAAAATGAAAATAATATTATTGGGAAAATAAGCATTGAAACAGACCTTGTTAAACATGCCAAAAATAATCCTATATAACTTAACCAATATTTTTTTACTTCAAACCCAATAAACATCAAAGTTGAAAACAAAAAAAATAAAGCTTCAGTATATGGCACAAAACAAAAAAATAAGCTTGGAGTAGACATTAAAACAAAAAAATATTTGGACTCTAGTTTAAAATATTTAAAAAGTAATGCAAAAGAAGTCATTGTAATAAAAAAGTTAAATAGACTTATCGCCAACGCTGATGCCGATAAAGCCTTCCATAAATATGGGAACAAAGGGAAAAAAGCTAGATTTGATTGCTGGCCAGGGACATAATTATAACCTGAATCAACAATAGATTTGTACCAACCAGAATCCCATTGTACCAAATTGGAATTATGAGGGCACGAATTAAAAATATTAAAATATAGCAATATACTATATACCAAACTTAGCGTCAGAACATGAAGAAGAATTTGCCAAATTGGGAAATTAACCAAAAGTGATTTTACTAATTTCATTTACTCAAAAAAACGATATACTAAATTAATTGGAGTGGTTAATAACTAATTTTAATTTAGTATTATTACTTAAATTATTTTACAATATCGTGCAATAAATATATTAATTACCAAATTCAAAACAATATAAATATTATTTTTAATACTACTTTGAGCTTTTTTATTCCCATTACCAAAACTTCCCCCCCTTAAGCATTAGCATAATGAAAGCTTCCCTCAATTAGTAGCATTCAAAACTAAAGATTTCCACTCGTTATTACAATCCTGTTGGAATGTGGGAAACTCTTTTCCGGGTTTTCCATATTCCAACAGGAAAGTTGCAGGTGTATGATACAGCAAGCCACTATGG
>DATCKK010000498.1:0-6296 GCA_036562325.1 Cytophagaceae bacterium
TCATAGTCTTGTTTAACCTTTCCTTTTAGCTCTTCTTCCAACTTCATCTTTTCTTCCTTCATCTTTTGCCGAATGAGTTCTTCCATCTCTTCTTTTTGTCTTGCAAACTCTTCACGCTCTTTCAGGAATTTTGCCTGAATGGCTCTTAGCTTGTTTTCTTTTTCTTTCAGCTCCAGTTCACTTTCTTTTTGCTTAAGTAAAAATTCAGCTCTTAGTTTTTCTTCTATATTGTGGGCCAGCGCTTCTTCGGCGTTGAATGCATGATTGCATTTGGGGCAGGTTATTTTGTTGACAGCTTCCATTCCTTTGATATGATAGTTTTGATTAAAAGCAGTTAGTAGATTTTTAAATTAGCAAACGGATTATAAAAGAAAAAGCAGTATTTATTTACTGCTTTTTCTGTTTTTATTTCGATGATTTTTTGCTTATAAAGCGCCTTCCAGAACGTCTTTGATATTTACTCTGTTGCCGTCTTTATAAGCTACAATCCAGGCATCTTTTACGCCCATTTCGCGCAATGCTTTTTTGAAACGGTCAGCTTCCCAATAATCTTCAAAAACGCCCAGGGTATATTTCTTCGTTCCATCCTTATCAACTTCACCGCTGAAGTTAGGATTATTGTCAAAGTATTTGGTAAGGTCCTTATTTCTGAATGAACCGATTTGTACTTTAAACACAACACCCGGATGTACGGAAGATTTTTTAGCTCCGGATTTTGAGCTTCCGCTGGAGCTGGCTGTTGATGTATTGGAAGAACCGCCATTTTCCAATTGTGCTTTTAGTTGTGCAATTTCAGCATCTTTTTTAGCAACCTGATCTCGGCTATCGTTTAATTGGCTTCTTAATTCTCCGGATTGATTAGTACACTCACTAAGCTCGGCGCTTAAAGACTCTTTCTGCTCCAACAGGTCTTTATATTGCATGGGAGTAAGAGACTTTAGTTTTTTGGCCCATTCTTTTTCCAAAGCTTTTTCTTCTTTGGATTTTTTTTGAGCCCAACCGGCAGTGGAGGCCGAAAAAATTAATATAAGTACAATTAAAAGATGCCTTTTCATGATAATTTATTGGTTTTTTAACAATTTAAGCATTGTACGAAATGGAAATGGTTTTTGTGGCAAAGCAATTAAACTTTTTGTAAGCTGCCGATCATATCCATTGGGTTTACCCATTCGTCAAATTGTTGCTCTGTGAGCAATCCAAGAGATAACGCTGCTTCTTTCAGGGTAGTACCTTCTTTATGTGCTTTTTTAGCTATTTGAGCTGCCTTTTCATATCCGATATGCGGATTTAATGCAGTAACCAGCATTAATGAGTTTTCAAGATTTTTCTTGATATTAGGATAGTTAGGTTCTATACCTACTGCACAGTTTTTATTGAAAGAGTCGCATCCATCTCCAATAAGCCTTGCAGACATTAACAAGTTGAAGATAATTACGGGCTTAAAGACATTAAGTTCAAAATGGCCTTGCATACCCCCTACAGAAATGGCTGTATCATTACCAATTACCTGAGCACAAACCATAGTTAATGCCTCGCTTTGGGTTGGGTTTACTTTACCTGGCATAATGGATGAGCCTGGCTCATTTTCCGGAATGAGTATTTCTCCCAATCCGCTTCTTGGGCCTGATGCCAGCCAGCGAATATCGTTGGCTATTTTCATAAGGCTAACAGCCAGTTGTTTTAATGCACCGGAAGTTTCAACCATGGCATCGTGTGTAGCCAATGCCTCAAATTTGTTTTCAGCAGACTTAAATGGAAGTCCGGATATTTCGCTTATTTTTTTAGCTACCAGTTCTGCATAGCCTTCAGGAGTGTTAAGCCCGGTACCTACGGCAGTTCCGCCCAGTGCCAGCTCAGAGAGGTGAGCAAGTGTATTTTTCAGAGCTCTTAATCCATGATCCAGTTGAGAAACATAACCGGAGAACTCCTGGCCTAATGTTAACGGAGTAGCATCCATCAGGTGGGTTCTTCCGATTTTCACCACATCTTTAAAAGCTTTGGATTTTTGATCCAGGGTTTGCTTTAAAGCTTCTACTTTGGGGATGGTTACTTCGGTGATCATCTTATAAGCTGCAATATGCATTGCAGTAGGGAAGGTATCATTGGAAGATTGTGATTTATTCACATCATCATTAGGGTGAATCTTTTTCTTTTCATCGTCCAGTTTACCACCTAACAAAACATGAGCGCGGTTAGCGATTACCTCGTTTACGTTCATGTTACTTTGTGTTCCGGAACCTGTTTGCCATACAACTAGAGGAAACTGATCATCTAATTTGCCCTCCAGAATCTCATCACAAACTGTGCTTATGATATCACACTTTTCTTTAGGCAATACACCCAGTTCCATGTTAGCCTGAGCTGCTGCTTTTTTCAATACGGCAAAAGCACGAATTACTTCCATCGGCATTTGTTGTCCGCCGATAGTAAAGTTTTCTTTTGATCTTTGTGTTTGGGCTCCCCAGTATTTGTCGGCCGGAACCTGAACCGGTCCCATCGTATCTTTTTCGGTTCTGAAACTCATATCTTTAAACTTGGTTTTGTTTTATCTAAGAGAGGCAATAATACAAAAATATTTGGTTTTAATCAGCAATCACGGTTGAATTTCAACAGAGGTTATTTAGCAACAAAACTTCAAAATCCTGGCAATAAATTTAAAAACTTCCGGAGGTGTTTAAGTTATTAATTTTAGTCATTGGGCATAGCAGCAATAGCTGAACCTAATGTTAAATTACTCTGAGCTAACTGCACTACATCAGATTGATTTTGTGATTTCAAATTTTTCAAACGCAATGATTAACTATATTTACAGAAACAATTAAATGTAATGGCTAAAACCAAAACAGGTTATTTCTGTCAAAGCTGTGGTGCTCAGTCGGCAAAATGGGTAGGAAGGTGTCCTTCTTGCGGAGAATGGAATACTTATGTAGAGGAGATAATTCAGAAGGAAGAGAAAAGCTGGAAGACCAGCAGCAGTTTACAGATAGCTAATAAACCAAAACCCATTAGGGAAATTACTTCTGGGGAAGAAACCAGAATTGTTACTAAAGACGGTGAGCTTAACAGGGTATTGGGAGGAGGTATTGTTCCCGGCTCTTTAATCTTGATTGGCGGGGAACCCGGAATAGGTAAGTCAACTCTTATGTTGCAGATTGCTTTGCAGTTGATAACACATAAGATTCTTTATGTTTCAGGCGAAGAGAGTGAGCAGCAAATCAAAATGAGGGCGGAGAGAATAGGGATTGTTGGAAATAATTGTTATATACTGACAGAGACATCCACTCAAAACATCTTCAAGCAGATAGAGCTATTACAACCGGAAATTCTGATTGTAGATTCTATTCAAACTTTAAACTCTTCTTTTATTGAATCCAGTGCCGGCAGTGTTTCTCAGGTGAAGGAATGTACGGCAGAGTTGTTAAAGTTTGCCAAGGAAACCTCCACGCCTGTGTTTCTGATTGGGCATATCACAAAAGAGGGAAGCCTTGCGGGCCCCAAGGTGTTGGAACATATGGTAGATACGGTATTGCAGTTCGAAGGAGACCGGCATATGAGTTACCGGATACTTCGGACTACAAAGAACAGATTTGGATCTACTTCTGAATTGGGAATTTATGAAATGCTGGGCTCAGGCCTCCGGGAAGTGAAAAATCCTTCGGAGATACTCATCTCTCAAAGAGATGAAGAGTTGAGTGGTATAACGATCGGTGCTACGTTAGAGGGCAATCGTCCCCTGCTGATAGAAATACAATCGTTGGTGAGTCCGGCTACGTATGGTACACCTCAGAGAAGCAGTACAGGGTTTGACTCAAAAAGACTTAATATGCTTCTGGCTGTTTTGGAAAAAAGAGCGGGATTAAAGCTCGCAGTCCAGGACGTGTTTCTGAATATTGCAGGAGGTTTTAAGGTGGAAGACCCTGCCATAGACCTGGCAGTATGTGCTTCTATTATTTCATCTTATGAAGATGTTTCTATTTCGAATCGTGTTTGTTTTGCGGCAGAGGTTGGTTTAGGAGGAGAAATCAGGGCGGTAAACAGGATAGAGAGCAGAATCTCTGAAGCGGAAAAGCTTGGGTTTAAAGAGATTTATATTTCCAAGTATAATAAAAAAGGGCTGGATGAATCCAAGTTTAAATTAAAGATACACTCCGTTTCTAAACTAGAACAGGTCTTTGATAAACTTTTAGCGTAGAAAATGCATTAAGGTGGATATGATTTTGCTAAACAAACTCATATCTCTGGAGCCTTATTTTCAGTTTCTGGTTGTCCCATGCCTGATTTTTATTGCCAGGATTTTGGACGTTAGTATGTCTACCATCCGCATTATGTTTGTGTTGGGTGGGAAAAAGAATTATGCTACTTTATTGGGTTTTTTCGAAGCCTTGATCTGGATTGTGGCTATTGGCCAAATTATGAAAGATATAACGAATGTAGCAGCCTACATAGCTTATGCCGGTGGTTTTGCCGGAGGTACGTTTGTGGGAATGTTGATCGAAGAAAAACTGGCTGTTGGCAAGGTAATCATCCGAATTATAACAGGTAGAAAAGCAGATGCACTTATTCATTTTCTTAAAACAGCTGAATATGGTGTAACATCTGTAGAGGCGGATGGACATGATGGCAAGGTTAATGTTATTTATACAGTTATTGATCGAACACACATTGAGGAAGTAGTAAGTGTTATCCGGAAGTTTAACCCCAAAGCATTTTATACCATTGAAAATATGCGCTTCGTGAGTGATGGAGGAATTAGAAAAGAGAGGCCTAAATTATTCAGAAAACGGAGAAAAGTACATGAAGAGTTGCATTGAAAGAAAAAGGATGAAAGTGAAAACAGTTTCATCCTTTTTCCTATATAACTTTTAACAATACATTTTTTCATAATATTCAATGGCCATTCGGTCTGAATTAAACTCTGGCACCACGTCGCGCATAGCGTTTTTCATAATTTCTACCCACCGTTTTTTATCACGGTAATAAGTTGGAATGACCTTCTCCTCAAGAATATTAAGAATGTTTTGCGCATCTTGTCGATCTTGTTCTTCATAGGAAAGAGACAAATCGGTAGAGGGCGCCATAAAACAGTTTTCTCCATTTTTGGCAAACTCCGGCATCCATCCGTCTGCAATTGAAACATTGATGGAACCATTCATGGCTGCTGTCATACCGCTGGTTCCGGAGGCTTCTCTTGGATATCTTGGATTGTTCAACCATACATCCGATCCCCTTTTTAGCAGGGCAGAAAGTTTAAGCTCATATCCCGTGAGTACTGCACATCTTGGCAAATGTTCGGTTAGTTTTATCAGGTGATTGAATAGCTCAATGGAACCATGGTCTTCAGGATAAGGTTTTCCTGCCCATATAACCTGAACAGGTTCATTGATTGAAGTGACAAGATCAAGAAATCGGTCATAGTTTCTGGTAATAAGGTCTGCTCTTTTGTATCCTGCAAACCTTCTTGCCCATACTATTGTAAGAACATCGGGGTCCAACAGTTTTCCTGTCTGGTCGGCTACTACCTGGAATAGTTCTTTTTTTAATTGCCTTTTTCGCTTCAAAAGTTTAGCATCGTCATTGTTTTTAAAAGCATTCTCCAACTTGCAATCCACCCAATATTTTTTGTTCTGGGCATTAGTTATGGAAATGATATCAGAAATACTGTGGTTATCTTTCCACATCTCCCTGCTCGTTTCGCGATGGATTTTGGAAACAGCATTGGAGATTTTTGCAAATCGTAAAGCTGTTAAGGTATAATTTAAACTTTTATCCTCTTTGGTTATTCCGGAAATCTCCCGCACCTGGTCCAGAGATAGTCCATGGAAAAAGCTCATTTCTTCCAGTAACTTCAGGCTATGTTCTTCATTGCCTGCTTTCTCAGGAGTGTGGGTGGTGAATACAACCCTTTTTTTGACTTCCTCTTTATTTCTGAATTTTGAATATAAATAATATACCAATGGCAATGCATGTCCTTCATTCATATGGTAGACATCAACGCCCAAACCCATTATGTCTATCAGCGTGGCTCCGCCTATACCAAGAATAATAGATTGGGCTATTCTCGCCGGTTCGTTGGAGTCATACAGCTTATGGGTAATGGTTCTTGACAAATAATCATTTTCCGGAATATCGGTAGTGAGCAAAAATATTGGGGCTGTACCAAAGGTTTCCGGATGCAGGTAGTAGGCTTTTACCAGAACCCGTGTATTGTGAATGGCAACAGGGAAGATAATGCCTGTATCTTTTAAGAAGGAATAATTTTTTCGGATGAAGTAAGGCTTCATCATACCATCCTGGTC
>DATCKK010000499.1:0-16354 GCA_036562325.1 Cytophagaceae bacterium
GTTTCATCAAGATACAAGGCTTTTTTATCCCATAATGGCTTCAGCCTTACATCAAGTTCTTCATACCACCGGGCGCAAGATACTGTTTCAATATCCAGAACTAATAAATTCCTTAACTTTTGGTTAAAGTCCATTTTTAATTTAAAAATGCCTGAATTAACAAATTCATAATTAATTTCAAATTATCAAATCGGCTGTTGTAAAAGTATTACAAAAGTAAGCAGCTTGTACTTTAACGATGAAGAATTCCTTCCTGGTCCAGTATGGGAATATATACCAGGTTTTCCTCAATGATGGTATCAGGTACAAAGATGAATTTTTTGTCAAAGATTTGATGATCTATAAAATAGCTTAACCAGTATTCGTTGTATAAATGAAATACCGCAGGATCAATCGGTTCGATTAATGCGGTGCTTTTAGGGCCAAGTTCGGGAATGTGATGTCTTAAAACAGAAGTCTTTTGTTCTTCTCCGTCTTTGGTGCCGTATCCTTTGGAGGAGACAAGGATGTTTTGAAGATTAAAGTCATTATTATTAATGAGATGCACTTCCCAAATTGGGTTGTTAATCTCGTCCAGTTGTCTGGTTATTGCTATGCATACGCCTTCTACAGGCAAAAAAGGAATGTCTTTTTTCATACTAAATCTACGATCTCCATTTCAAACAGGTTTGAAATGTGTTTTAATAACTTTTTTTCTACGAGTGCGATATCTTCCTTTCTTCCCAGTTCTTTTTCCAAAGAGGTAACTGCTTTATCTGAAATTCCACAAGGAACGATATGGTTAAAATAATCAAGCTCCGTATTTATATTGAACGCAAACCCGTGCATGCTAACCCATCTGCTTAACTTTACCCCCATGGCGCATATTTTTCTGGCTTTCTCGGGTCGGTCATTGTCAATCCAAACTCCGGTAAGGCCTTGGATTCGGCCGGCTTCGATTTTATATTCTTTTAAAGTAAGAATTACGGCTTCTTCCAACAATCTCAGATATTTGTGTATATCTGTAAAGAAATTATCCAGGTCAAGAACAGGGTAGCCTACTATTTGGCCTGGCCCGTGGTAGGTAATATCTCCGCCTCTGTTGTTGTGATAAAAGCTTACATTCTTTTCTTTGAGAGAAGTTTCACTGATTAAAAGATGGCTGGCAGAGCCGCTTTTACCTAAGGTATAAACATGTGGATGTTGACAAAAGAACAAATAATTATCGGTAGGAATTCGTTTATCTTCTGATAAATCTCGGTTTTTCAGTTTCTGATCAATAATTTTATTGAAATACGAGGTCTGGAGGTCCCAGGCTTCTTTATAATCAATTAACTGCCAGTTTCTGAAATATACCTTTTTATTCGTCAATTTGAATTCCTCCGTGTATTTTTGAGTCTTAAATAATTTGCAAATAAAGATAATTGGATTTTCAGGTTCAAAAAAATGAGCAGGAATATTGAGACTGGAAAAAGGGGGGAATTGCTGGCATACAACTATCTAACAGAAAAGGGGTATCGGGTGGTGGAGAAAAATTATAGATTTGGGAGAGGAGAAATTGATCTGATAGCAGAAAAAGATGGTTTGCTGGTTTTTATAGAAGTTAAATACCGGTCATCAGATGCGTTTGGATATCCTGAGGAAGCAGTAGGTGAAAAAAAAGCTTCTAAAGTAGTTTCTACCGCTAATCATTATGTTTTCGAAACAGAATGGAAAAAAGATATTCGTTTTGATATTCTGGCTATAGATTCAAATGGGAATGTTTCGCATTTTGAAGATGCTTTTAATTAGGATCCGAATAAAACTTTTCCTATCTCGTATACATTAAATATTTAACTGAGCCTTTTCAGAGTTTTCAAACAAAAAATGCCTATTTGATTTATTACTTTAAAGGGGTGTTCAGTTAATAGATAAGAATGATGGATATTAATCTGGTCAAAATGACTTCGACAAATGCTGATTTGCCTCTTTATCCTTTGAGGTTCAAAACCATTTTTAAAGAAAAAATCTGGGGGGGGGATAAGGTTAAAACCATATTGGGTAAAGACTTTTCACCGTTAAAAAACTGTGGGGAAACTTGGGAAATTTCCGGAGTTGCCGGAGAGGAATCAGTTGTTAGTGAAGGACAATTGTGTGGTAAATCCTTACCTGAATTAATAAGGACGTATAAAGGAAGTTTGGTCGGAAATAAAATTTATGCTCAGTTTGGAGATCAGTTTCCTTTGCTTATTAAGTTTTTAGATGCTAATGACGATTTGTCCATTCAGGTGCACCCTGGTGATGATTTGGCGAAGGTGAGACATAACTCCTTCGGGAAAACAGAGATGTGGTATATATTTCAGGCAGATGAGGGGGCAAAGTTGATTTGTGGATTTAAGGATGAGGTGGACAAGGAAACCTATCTGAAGCATCTGGAAACTAAAACTCTGGATAAAATTTTAAATCAGGAGGAAGTAAAGGCCGGAGATGTTTTTTTTATTCCTCCCGGCAGAGTGCATACTATTGGAAAAGGGATTTGTATTGCTGAGATTCAGCAAACCTCGGATGTTACTTATCGAATTTATGATTTCGACAGGGTGGATGATAATGGAAACAAAAGAGAGTTGCATACTGAACTTGCTTTAGATGCCTTGGATTTTAAGTGTTATCCGAAGTATAAGTCTGAATATGAAGATAAAATGGAGGAGCCGGTAAATCTGGTGACTTCGGAATATTTTACTACCAATAAAATTCATTTTACTAAACCTATCAATAGAGAGTATTCAAAGCTGGATTGTTTCAAAATCTTTATTTGTGTGGAAGGTGAGTTTACTTTGAAGTACGCAGAAGACAAGATGATTTTGAAGAAGGGGGATACGGTTTTGGTTCCGGCAATAATGCAAGAATTAAAGTTGGAACCCATAATGGAGAGTCAGGTACTTGAGGTATATGTTGATTGATTTTATAAAGCAACTAATAACACTGCAAATGGGCCTTTTGCTGTCATAAATGCTTTAGGACTTTTCCATCTCTTTTTACTCTGCTTTTCATTTTACATATCTGACCATAGCTATGAGGTCAATAAAAGTTTTTCTTTGTAATATATTTGATTTCGATTTTAAAAAAAAATAAAATGAGGGTTGGGGTTACTATTTTTAGATTAATCATAATGCTGTTAGCTGTGGCTTTTACCTTTATTTCCTTTCATATTTATAACAATACTTATTGGGAACTTTTGAACTGGGTTAAAGAACGATATCCAGATATTTATCATATTGATGAATTAGGTAGTACCTACTTTAGTTTATCTCAATATAAGTTTTTAAGGGTATATGTATTAGTTATTACTGCACTTTGTTATACACTCGTTCTTTTAAGTTTTTATTATAGGAATATATTGTATGGTATTGTGCTTTGGGTAATTATAGAAACCAGAGATTTGTTCGTGAGTATAGTGAATAGTTATCGTTTCTTAGAGCGAAAGCAACTTTGTTTAGTTGCAGGAGCTTTTATACTTATATTGATTCACCATACTTATTTTCTGACGCTAATGCCATTCAGAGTTGATGATGTGTTTTCTTACTTGTTTTTTGTTCGTAATGGCCCATTGGTTTCTGCTCTTCATTACCCGGAACCTAATAATCATATTTTATTTAATATCTTATGCAGTTTATTAAAAGTGTTTTCATTGAGTCCACTTTGGACAATGAAAATACCTTCATTGTTTTATTGCTTGATAGCTTTATTCATTCTATTTCCTTTTGTTAAATACTTTTATGGATTTGCTACAGCGTTTATTTGCCTGGTATTAAGTGGGTTTATGCATCCTTCCTTTATTTATGCGATTCAGGGAAGAGGTTATATGTTAATGTCTTTATTTGTACTGTGTGCAATGTGTTCTATATTTCTTTACTTATTTCATAAGAAGAAAGGGTATTATTTATTTCTCTTTGGATTGTTTGGTGTCTTGGGAGCTTATACAATGCCTACGTTTTTACTTTTTTATATTCCTGTTATTGTGTATGCATTAATATATCTTTCTACTAATGAAAGGAAGAAGTTATTACTTGCTGTAGTGGTGTCCGGTGTAATTACATTAATGCTATATGTGCCGGTAATTATCATTAACGGCCATGATACAGTTTTTAATAACCGTTGGGTAAGGAGTTTAGAGTGGTGGAAGTTTATCGATACGCTTCCTTCGGCTATAGTAGATTCAATCAATTATTTGCTTGCCCTACCTTCCAAAGGTCACTATTTAGTACCTTTGTTGTTAATATCCTTGCTTTGGATATTTAAAAAAGGCGGTTCTGAGAAAAAATGGATTCAATTCTTTGTTCTATTACTTGTCTTTACGGGTTTATTTTTATTTGTAACGCGAAGGTTTCCCCCCTACAGGGTATGGACTTATTTATCATTTCTAACCAATATTACATTGGCAATCCTTATTGTCTATTATGTAAGGATGTTTGTTAAGTCTTTTAGTATTTATTCTATCTTAATTACCTCATTACTTGTTTTTGCATATACGAGAGTGGTATTAAGCACGGATAGGTTTTTGCCTGATAAAAAGTATTATAAATCTCTGGATGTATCGGTTAAGCATATTCTGAACAGTACTCAAGGGGATATCTATGTAGATAAGGATGAGTTTTTGTATTTCTATTTATTATTAGAAAATACTAAAAGAGATAAGATCGTTTCTATAGACAGAGTGATGCAAAAAGAGAAGCAGTATGATGTTTTAGTATTATATAATGATATTTTCCCTTTGACTATTGGTGAAAACAAGTACATCAGGCTGTTTAGTTTTGATGGTGCTTCTGTTTTTCAATATAGGAAGATTGATGCTTTACAATAAAAGAAAGCTTGTTTTTAGGACAAGCTTTCTTTTGAGTATTGTGGAAAGTTATTAACGGTGTTATGCTACAGACTTTTCTTTTGCTACCGAATGTTCTTTGAAGTAATTAATCAAACCATTGGTAGAACTGTCGTGGCTGTTTACTTTACTATCGTCATTTAACTCGGAAAGTATTTTCTTTGCTAATTGTTTTCCAAGCTCTACTCCCCATTGGTCGTATGAGTTAACGTTCCATATTACTCCCTGAACATAGATTTTATGTTCGTACATGGCTATTAATTGGCCAAGCATGAATGGGGTTAATTTCTTAAAGAATATTGAGTTGGTCGGAATGTTGCCAGGGAATACTTTATGAGGTAGCAGATTTTCTAAAGCTTTACCGGATAGCCCTTCTTTTTCCAACTCTGCTTTTGCTTCTGCTTCGGTTTTACCTTTCATCAAGGCTTCTGTTTGAGCAAAGAAGTTTGCCAGTAATTTTTTATGATGATCACCAATTGGGTTGTGTGAAATTACCGGAGCCAGGAAGTCGCAAGGGATTAATTTAGTTCCCTGATGTATCAATTGGTAGAAGGCATGTTGCCCATTGGTGCCTGGTTCTCCCCAAATGATTGGGCCGGTTTGATAGTTTACGACTTTGCCATCTTTGGTAACTCTCTTTCCGTTACTTTCCATATCTCCCTGTTGGAAGTAAGCAGCAAAGCGATGCAGATATTGATCATATGGAAGGATGGCGTGTGACTCTGCCTCAAAGAAGTTGTTATACCAAATTCCTAATAGTCCTAGTATAACAGGAATGTTTTTTTCGAAAGGAGTATTTTTGAAATGATTGTCCATTTCATGTGCTCCTGATAGTAATTGGATGAAATTATCATAGCCAATATAAACAGCAATACTAAGACCTATAGCCGACCATAAGGAATAGCGGCCACCTACCCAATCCCAGAACTCAAACATATTGTTAGTATCTATACCGAACTTAGATACTTCAGTGGCATTGGTGCTTAGGGCTACAAAGTGTTTGGCAACTGCTGACGGATCTTTTGCTTTTTCCAGGAACCATGCTTTTGCACTTTCTGCATTGGTAATGGTTTCCTGAGTAGTGAATGTTTTGGAAGCAATGATAAATAAGGTGGTTTCCGCATTCAGTTTTTTTAACGTTTCTGCAATATGAGTACCATCTACGTTGGAAACAAAGTGTACCTTTAAGGATTGGTGTCCATAAGGCTTTAATGCTTCTGTAACCATGTATGGACCAAGGTCAGAACCACCAATACCAATGTTAACCACATCGGTAATAGATTTTCCGCTATAACCTTTCCATGCACCGGACCTTACGGACTCTGTAAAGCCTTTCATTTTTTCCAACACAGCATTTACTTTAGGCATTACGTCTTCGCCATCTACTTTTATAGGGGTGTTTGATCGGTTTCGAAGTGCAACATGAAGTACAGCACGGTTTTCTGTATTATTGATTTTCTCTCCTGAGAACATTGCGTCAATTGCTTTAGATAATTGGGCTTCTTTGGCAAGTTCTATGAGAAGAGCTATTGTTTCCTCTGTTATGCGGTTTTTTGAATAGTCAAGTAGTAAATCGTTTAACTGAAGAGAGAATTTATTAAAACGTTGCGGGTCTTTTTGGAACAGGTCTCTCATCTGAAGATTAGAGACTGATTTATAATGTTCAGTAAGTTTTTTCCAGGAATTAAATTCTGTAAGATTGTTCATAAAATATAGGGTTATTATTATTCTCAAATATAAGAATTTACATGGAAATAAATTCCAAAAAGCCTAAATGGTTAAAGAAATTGACCAATTTTGAATAATCAAGTAAAAGTTTTAAACTTTTATCAATCAGGCTTTAATCGGCATGAAGCGTATCAATGGAAACAGCTTAAAAGTAAGTGTTGTTGAGAAACTTAATAAAGTAAGTGAATTTCGGACAGTTGTGTGATTTGAAACGTGGAGGCAAAAGGATTACTTTTTACTTTTTTGCCCGGGCCTGTTGTTCTTTTTAATCTCTACTTTCTTTCCGTCCTGGATAATCAGATTATTCATTTCGTCCCACTCCCTTTTTATGTAGGGCTGGGTCTCTGTATCATGTGGGTCTTTGGGATATTGAGTTTCTTTTCTTCTCCTGTATCGGTCTTTGAAGTATTCAACCCACAGGCCAACTTTTTTACCTTCCATGTATTCTCCCTGCTCGAATATTTGACCATTTTCAAGGAAAAAATAATAATCTCCCTGAAGTACCCCATTCTCATAAGGTATTACTTCTTTCACTTTGGTTCTTTCCTGATCGTAATAAGTGATTTTTGCTTCTCTTGGCCAGCCTTTGTAATACTTGGTTTTATCAATTAAGACACTATAAGTAATTTCTTCATCATTGACTTTATCTGTTTTGGCTTTGGCATATTTTTCCCATCGAGCATGTTTGGTGCCTATGTAAAACACTCCCGTTTCAATTACGTCACCGCCCACTGTCTTCTTATAGGGACCGTGTAGTACTTTATAGTGTGGCTTGGCTTCAATATCCAGTTTGTTGATTTTTAAAACTTTTCCTGCGACCATATCCCAAACATAAATGTCAGGAACGTATGGGTTAGGATCTTTGTGTTCTTTTAAATAGTAAAAAGTTTCAACGGTTTCTTTGGGCCCATAACCAGCCCTTGTAAATCCTTTTTTACATTTTAAACCATAAAAGACCTTTTTCTTTTTTTTCTTCTTTTTTTGCGGTTGAATGGTTAATGAATCAGCCCCTAGGTCGAGGTCGGGTACAGTGTCGGTTACAAAAGGGTCGGAAATATCTATTTGCCCATACACTATGGGGGATAATAACAGAAAAAGTATGAGAATAGAGTATTTCAATTTGATAAAAATATACGAATAAACCTGGATTACCTAAATTATCACCTTGTAAGTCAGTTAAATTAAACCTGTTTGCTCTAATGGTGTTTAGAATCAGGTAATCTTTGTTAATTAACCTATCTTTAATAACAAAAATAACAAATTTTTATTGTAATGAGCAGTACAATTTTATGATATGAAAATGATTTTAATAAACTGGGTACCAGAAAAAAGACTGTCCATCAGAGATATTCTCCGACTGACAGTCTTTTAGAGGATTATTTTCAATTAAGTTTAGGCAGATGCGAGTTCCACACTTCGTTTAATAAAACTGGTCAAGTCGCTTCCTTTTAACATTCCTTGCGATAGTAAAGCCAGGTCATAGGCTTGTTTGGCAACTTTTATTTTGCTCTCTTCGTCGGTTTGTGATAGTATTTTCTTAATCAGTGCATGGTTTTCGTTAACTACTACATTGTATGTTTCAGGAAGAGCTCCCATCATTCCCATACCTCCTGTGTTAGCCATATCTTTCATTCGTCTCATAAACTCAGGCAAAGTTATTGATACCGGTAGCTCTTCTACAGAGAGCGATTCCAGGCTGACGGTATACGAGGAATTATTAATAGCTTTTTCAAATAGCTCTTTTACTGTTTTTTTCTCATCTTCTGTAAGAATGCTTTCCAGTTTTATGTCTTTGTCTATCAGTTTATCTATTGAATCTGAATCGACACGTTTTAAGTTGAATTTGTCTAGTTTTCTTTCCAGCAAATTCACAAAGTGACTGTCAATAGGGCTCGAAAGCACAACAACATCATATCCTTTATTTTCTGCTGACTGAATGAAGATGTCTTGTTTACCTGTATCCGAAGTGTATAAAGCTACAACGTTGTCAGACTTATCGGTTTGGTTGGCTTTGATGTGTTCTTTGTACTTTTCTAAAGTATAAAACTCTCCTTTTACATTTTTGAGCAGGCAGAAATCTTTGGCTTTGTCATAGAACTTATCTTCTGTGATCATTCCGTATTTTACAAACAGCTCAATGTATTCCCATTTCTCTTCAAAACCTTTCGGATCATTGTTATACATTTCGGAAAGTTTGTCGGCAACTTTCTTGGTGATGTGGTTATTTATTTTCTTAACATTGGAGTCTGCCTGTAGGAAGCTTCTGGAAACGTTAAGCGGAATATCCGGTGAATCAATTACTCCATGAAGCAACATTAAAAACTCCGGTACTACATCCTTTACTTCATCAGTAATAAATACCTGTTTAGAATAAAGTTGTATTTTATTTTTATGTACTTCAAAATTATTCTTCACTTTTGGGAAATAAAGAATTCCCGTAAGGTTGAAAGGATAATCTACATTAAGATGGATGTGGAACAATGGAGGCTCTGAGAATGGATAGAGCTCTTTATAGAAATTCTGATAATCTTCTTCTTTTAATTCTGAAGGTTGCTTAGTCCAGATAGGTGCAACATTATTGATTACTTTACCATCAAACTCGATTTCTACAGGTAAAAATTTGCAGTATTTATCTAGTATAGATTTTAGCCTGTAATTATCTAAAAACTCAGTAGAGTCTTCAGCAATGTGAAGAACGACATCCGTTCCACGTTCTTTTTTAACTGTTTTGGTTATTTCAAACTGGGTGCTTCCGTCACACTCCCATCTTGCCGCTTCACTTCCTTCTTTATACGATTTGGTAATGATTTCTACTTTGGATGAAACCATAAAGGCTGAGTAAAAACCTAATCCGAAAAATCCGATTAGTTGTTGCTCTCCTTTGTCTTTATATTTTTCTACAAATTCTGTAGCGCCTGAAAATGCAATCTGATTAATATATTTTTTAATCTCTTCAGCAGTCATACCAATACCTTTATCAGAAATGGTAATGGTTTTCGCGTCTTTATTTAATTTAACTTGGATTTTAAGATCTCCTAACTCTTCTTTAAACTCACCCATAGATGCCAGTTTTTTCAGCTTCTGGGTAGCATCTACGGCATTCGAAACCAACTCTCTCAGGAAAATTTCATGATCTGAATAGAGAAACTTTTTAATAATAGGGAAAATATTTTCGGTATGAATCGAAATTGTTCCTTTTTCTTCCATGATATCAGTTAATTATGATTTACAAGTTTAAATGTCCGTCTCTGGGTGTTCAATTATTATTCCAGACAGGAAAAGGCTGACAAGGTGGCAGAGCTTAAAAAGAAACACCAAATTCCAGGTATTAAATCCACAGAACAGGGAAAACCTATGGAATTTGGTGTTTAAGATTTGGGCTTAATTAAAGTATTTTAAACTCGGTTCTCCTGTTCTTTTGCCTTCCTTCGGCTGTGCCATTATCAGCTATAGGTTTATTGCTTCCATAGCCTTTGGCAGTCAGGCGTTGCTTGCTAATGCCCTTACTGGTTAAATAGTTTACTACAGCCTGGGCTCTTCTTTCAGAAAGCAATTGATTGGCATTGGGGTCTCCAATATTATCAGTATGTCCGGATATTTCTATTCTTAAAGTAGCATTGTTGTTTAGTAATTTAACCAGTTTGTCCAATTCCGTTGTTGATTCGGGGCGTAAATCACTTTTCCCGGAATCAAAGAATATATTTTTAAGAACAACGGTAGCACCGGATTTGGCAGGGACCAATTTAATATCTTCATTGATTTCTTTATACCCTTCTTCAGGCTTCAGATATACGTTTTCTGAATAAAATAAATGTCCGGGCTGCTCAATCGCTATTCCATAATTTTTACCTGAAGGTAAAGCTATCAGGTATTCGCCAGTAGCACTGTTAGAAGTGTATTTACCAATGATCTCTTTGGTTTCATTATCTGTAACGGTAATTTCTGCTTCTACAGGATTGCCGGCTTCATTTTTTACTTTACCTTTTAGTAAGGCCAGTTCAGGAGCTTTTTCTGAAACAGGCATACGTATAGAGTAGATGTCCTGCTTGCCATAGCCGCCTTCTTTGTCTGATGAATAAAAGCCAACTTTACCATCTGCTGATAATACAAAATACACATCGTCGCCTGCCGTATTTATGGGGTATCCCAGGTTGACTGGAGTTGACCATGAGCCGTCTTTTTGCAATACCGATTTGAATACATCATAACCGCCCATGCTGGAATGGCCTTTAGAGCTGAAGTATAATGTCTTTCCGTCCGGATGCATAAATGGGGCATCCTCGTCATATTCCGTGTTTATTCCGTTGACCTTTCTGGGGGCCGACCAGTTGCCACCTACTGTCCTGCTGCAATAGTATATATCTCTGTTGGAGTAGGCATCGGCGGCTCTTACAAAGAACAGCGTTCTTTCGTCAGGAGAAAGGCAGGCTGAGGTTTCAAAGAACTGGGTGTTTATTGGTAGAGGTTTGGGAGTTTGCCATTTATTCCCTTTTAATTCACTAATATAAATATCTCCACCATTTACACCTTTATAGACAAACATAGTTTGCCCGTTTTCAGAAATACCTATACATGCATCATGTATGTCGCTATTGAGTGGAGCACCTATGTTTACAGGATGATCCCATGCCCCTCCTTTACTCTTTGCTACATAAATATCTTCGTACATTAAACCGTCTACATCTTTTTTACCTCCTGTTGAGCCCGGCCTTCTCGATGTGAAGAAAAGATAAGAGCGGTCCGCTGTAATGTAAGGCAGGTATTCCTGGTGTTCTGTATTGATCAAAGGCCCTGCATTGGTGATTTTTACATTGACAGGATTGGCAAGATATTTTTTGCCATAGTTACATTCATTGATCAGTTTGGAAATCTGTTTTTTATTTCTGTTCCCTGGGTCAGATTTGGTATAATTCAAAATAGCCTGGTCAAATTTGTGATTATAATGACAAGCTTGCGCCAATGTAAAGTACATTTCTGATGTAGGTTGAGGACTGTTTGCTACAGCAGTTATGGCGTAGGAGAGGGCTTTGGTTTTAGGTGAGGTAATTAAATAACACTTGGCAATTTGAAGATTTACATGCGGGTCTTCCTTGTTTTGTTCGAAGGCTTGTTCATAGATTTTCAGTGCTCCAAAGAAATTTTTCTCTTCGAAAAGTTTATCTGCTTTTTTTACCAATTTATCATCCTGGGCTAAAGAGATCTGAAAACTAATAAGCAGCAGAGTTAGAAGAAGGGCGAAATTTTTCATAGTACTGAAAATTAAATAAGGTTTAGCTACTTTATCAGCTGATAGGAAGGAGGCCAATAAAGCCACCAAACCTTTAATTATAAACGAACTTTCTGATAAAATCTTGTACGTTATCTGATTCTGTCTACAGACCTGACAAGAGCTTCGTCTTTTCTGATATATCTGTTGGCCATCAGATTAAGTAGTATAGCTAGTAAAGGAGTGTAGAATGAAAAAAGAAAATGTTGATTTTCTATATTTTCCAATAATTTTTCGGATTGGGAAATTCCAAGAAAATAAGTTCCGATGATACCACCAAGCACTAAAGTATTAAATAATCCCAGGCGAACCTGCAACATTCTTTTTTTATATTGAAATATGGAATACAGGGCAATACCTGCAGATACGATCATTAACGCGGCGATGTAAAAAACTGATTTTTCGGCAGTAATTGCGTCACCTGACTTTAGTGTTATTTGAAACGGATCAAGTTCTACTTGTGTATTCGAACCGGATGTAGCTTCCCATACCGGAAAAAATAAGGAGATAATAAGTAGTAATGCTACCAGGAAAAGTAAGACTGTTTGTATTCTTTGTATCATAATCGAATTCCTTTAAATTGCGATAAGCAAAAGTATAAACAAATTGTTATAAAAAAAATGAGGTATTTTCTGGAGATAGCCTACAAAGGGACGAATTATCATGGGTGGCAAATACAGAATAATGCTCATACCATTCAGGCAGAACTGGAAAATGCTTTAAAGCTGTTATTGGGAACTTCGGTAGATACTATAGCAAGCGGAAGGACAGATGCGGGAGTCCATGCAGAGCAACAATTCGTACATTTTGATTCAAGTCAAAAGTTGACTACTCATCACTTATTTAAATTAAACAAGATTCTTCCAGAAGATGTCTGGGTCAAAGCAGGCTATAGAGTAGTGGACAATGCCAATGCTCGTTTTGACGCTATTTCCAGAAGTTATGAATACAGGATTTTTAAAACTAAAAATCCTTTTTACAGAGGGCTTTATTATTATTATTTCCGGCCTTTAAACATTGCGTTAATGCAGCAGGCTTCGGATCTCCTGCTGAAGCATCAGGATTATCAATGCTTTAGTAGAGTGAAAACTTCCGTAGAGCATTTTTTATGCGATATCACGGAAGCCCAATGGATAGATACAGAAGAGGTGTTAATCTTTAAAATAAAGGCAAACAGATTTTTAAGAGGAATGGTAAGAACCATAGTGGGTACCTTACTGGAAGTTGGCCTGGAAAAGCTGTCAGTAGAAGAGTTTGAAAGTATTATTCTTGCTAAAGACAGGAAACAGGCAGGTCGGTCTGCTCCACCTGAAGGATTGTACTTTACTAAAATAGAGTACCCGTCTATGATTTTTATTGAACCAGTTCAGTAGCTTTTAGTGACTGGACTCTCAATATAAAGCGTGTTACGAGGAAGAATGAGGCACACATCAATCCTAGTGTAAGTCCATACCAAACACCTTCAACTCCTTGCCCTCCAGATATGCCAACCAAATAAGCAAACGGAAGTCCTATGACCCAATAAGAGAGCATAGATATAGCTGTTGGTACGGTAACATCTCCCAAACCTCGAAGAGCTCCCAGTCCTACAGTCTGCAAACCATCGAAGATTTGAAAGAAAGCGGCAATTAATAATAGTTGAGAAGAAAGCTTGGTTATCATTGGATCTGATATGTATAGCAAGGGCAGGGAGTTGGAGAACACCGTAAAGCCCAATGCACAAAGCAACATATATATGCTTACCAGACTAAACGCAGCGTAACCAGCTTTTTTAATTTGTTGTATATCTTTTCTTCCCATTTCAAATCCTACTCGTACTGCTGCCGCTGCCGATATTCCGGTAGCTCCCATAAAAGTAACAGAGGCAAGGTTAAGTGCAATCTGGTGCGCTGCTATTTCTTTAGTACCCAACCAGCCAACCATGATCATAGCAAAACTAAATGCTGCAGTTTCCAAAGACATTTGAAAACCGACCGGGAAGCTTTTTCTTACTATGAAGGTAATAATCTTTTGTTCCAGCAAAGACCAGGAAAATCGTCTGACATAAGCTTTATAGGCTGGGTGAAAATAAATAAACGCTCCCATGGTTAATGGCATTAATAATCTGGAAAGTAAGGTAGCATAAGCGGCTCCGTCTAAGCCCAATGCAGGAAAACCTCCATTTCCAAAAATTAACAGGTAGTTGAATAATACATTTATCAGATTGGCACCAATAGTTATGATTAAAGATGCTCTGGTATGTCCAAGCCCTTCTGCAAACTTTGACAATGCCATAAATACCATAACAGGGAGTAATGAGAAAGAAATTATATAATAAAAATTTCTTGAAAGGCTTACTACCTCTTTGGGTTGGTCCATGGAATCAAAGAACATTGATAGGCCTAGTAATACCAGAAATAATACAATACCTAAGACTGATTGTAAAATCAAATTGTGAAAAAATAGGCTTTTGATTTTAGGCTGGTCTGATTCTCCGTGTGCATGGGCTATTAGTGGAGTTGCTCCATTGGACACGCCTATTCCAAACATCATTACAGGTACAAACAGGCTGGTGGCAAAAGTAGCTGAAGCTAATTGCAATGTACCCGCATGCCCAATCATAATTGTATCAGCAACAGCTACACTTATTTGCCCTAACTGGCTGATAGTTATTGGTAAGGCAAGCCTAAAGACTTTTATTATTTCTTTTGAGATCAAAGTATTGATTAATTACTGTAGTACAGAACACAAAAGTAAGTTGAAAAATTTGAGATTGGTGTATTCTTCTAAAAATTCAATTGTAAAATTGACGAAATTGTTTTAACTTAGGTTTACATAACATAAACACTCAGAACAAATGCTAATTGAAGAACGTCTTGAAGTTAAAAAAGGCTTTTACCGTCACTATAAAGGCAATCTGTATGAAGTAATCGATGTGGTTAAGCACAGTGAGACCATGGAAGACCTGGTTTTATATAAGTCTCTGGCAGAAGGAGTCTCTAAAGGCAAACTTTGGGTAAGGCCGGTACACATGTTTCTGGAAGATATTTCCTATCAGGGAGCCGAAATGCCACGATTCAGATACATCAGTGAGCTATCCGTGAACAATTAACATTGTAAATTAGATTATTAAAGGTTTAATTTTGTCAAAACACAAAGCTTAACTAATAACCAGTTAAGCTTTTGTGTTTTTTAAACTGTTTGCTGAATTAAAACTAAATACACCCTTGCTCAAAGTCTTTAAACTTAGGCGAATTCATAAACTGAGAGTCTTTTAATTTGCCTTCATACAAATATTTAACCTCAGCTTCTTTGTCTGGTTCTTTTTCAATTATCAAGGTTTCTTGCGGCGAACTGTACTTATATTCATACTCTACCATACCGTTTTTGTCTTTACGGTATTTATACTCTTCTTCCTTGCTTTGAAACTTTACTTTGACTTCACCATCGGGAGTAGCTTCATATTTATATTCATCCCCGTTTTTATATTTATATTTTACTCCGTTACCTTCTTTTTTAATCTTAATGTCTGAGCCATCCGTGTTTAATTTGGCTGTTACATCACCTTCCATTTTTGAAAGTTCTGAGGACAAATTTCCCGGACAAACATGCTCTTCAGGTAGCTCATGTACGGATGATTGTTCGACAAGCTCTTCTCCGACTTGTTCGGTTGCTGACTCTTCACTTCTGGCGGTAGTGCTTTGTTCTATATTCATCCGGCCGTCGCCTTCAACATAGGTATCATCATTTAAAGCATCCTCATCATCATAAATAACAAAGTTACCGCATCTCTCAGGTTCTCTATTTCCGTTTTTATTGTCTTGTGCTATAGTTCCGGAAATAAGCCCTAAAGAGAATAAACAAGCAATTATATATTTCATAACCCTCTCCATTTTATCATTCCAACATTGCTATCCCATCAACAGGGTTATTTTTTATTAAGTTTCCTTTGTTTTATTAAGGCGCGGTAAATGAGTGTGTTATATCTTGTCGATGGACTGGTTTTTTTGTTCTGAATTTTTACCGGAATCAGCGCTTAATTTGTGTTTTAAAGGGAATCTTTCCAGGCGGTATTTAAATCGGATGTGCTTAGCAGTTTGTTTCTTCTTCATCGTAGCCTCCTTTCTTGGACAAAAGTTTATTTAAAAATATTGTAGATACAACGATATCAGCGTGGAAAAAGTTCAAATATTGTTTAGAATGTCTTGAAGCATAGGGATATTATCTGTCATTATTCCATCCGGGTGTTTCCGGACTGCTTCAATGGTTGCTTTTTGAGTAATCACTCCCCATAAAATTACTTTCAGGTTGTTGGCATGCGCCTGTGCTACCTGTTCTTTGCTTATGTAATCCACCTTTATTAAAAAGCCGGTATAATTATTATTAATTGATGTGGCAAATGCATCTTCAAAAGATTTTGCAGTGTAAAATAATTGTATATCCGGATTTAGTAGTTGAATTTGGTTAAGGAGGTCAGGGTTGGCATCAGAAAAATGGATCCACTGTTCAGCTTTGTTATCACTTATAATTTTACTAATTAGTGA